>JALTNO010000323.1 GCA_027000645.1 Paracoccaceae bacterium
GCGATGAACCACGAACATGGCGGCATGAAGGCCATGGAAGCGCATGAGGAAGAAATCGGCCATGCCGATGGCGGCGCCGGCGGGCACGGCGACGGCGATGGCGAGGCGGGCGATCACGACGAGAAGGTGAACTGAGCCCCTTCGCAGGAACCCGATCGGCGCGTCCCTTCCGGGGCGCGCCAATCTTCCCCTCGCGGCGGATGGGCGCGATATCCCGTCTCCGGCCTTGCGGTGGCCCGCGCGCATCATATCCTGTGGCAGCGATACAGCCGATACCACACGGAGAACACCATGCGCCGCGTCCCTTTCCCTTCCCTGGCCTTGCGCCTTCCGGTCCTTCTGATCCTTCTGGTCCTGCCGCTGCCCTCGCTGGCCGGCGAGGACGCCTGGAGCGCGCGCCGGGCCTGGGAGGCCACCAGGGACGGAGAGCTGATCCTCGTGGATCTGCGCACGCCCGAGGAATGGCGCGACACCGGCGTGCCCGAGGGCGCCTGGCCGATCAATCTCTATGACCGGAACTTCGGGCTCTATATCTCGAAGGTGATCGGCAACAACCCGGACCGGACCATCGGCCTGATCTGCGCCACCGGCGGGCGCAGCTCCTATGTCCTGTCGGCGCTCAGGCGCAATGGCGTGACCAACGTCATCGACGTGCGCGAAGGCGTGATGGGCTCGGCCGCCGGGCCGGGCTGGAAGGCCGCCGGCCTGCCGATGGTTCCGCCCGAAGAGGCACTGGCGGCAATGCCCGCGGATTTCACCGCCCGCTGACGTCCCCCGCGAAGGCGGGGCACCCTTCGGGCGGGCAGGCGCATGCCCGGGCCGCAGGGCGACCCGGGCCGGGCGAATGCGATCAGACGCGGCCCAGCCGCTATTCGGTCTTGTCGGTCTTACGCGCCTCGCTCACCAGCCGCTTCATCTCGTCAAGCGGTATGATCCCCGGCGCCAGCGCCGAGCCGATCACGAAGGACGGCGTACCCTGGAATCCGAGCTGCTGCGCAAGCTGCATCGAGGTGGCGATATGCTCATCGACCTCGGGCGATTTCATGTCGGCGCGCAACTGGTCCAGATCCATGCCCAGCCGGGCCGCGATCTTCATCACGCTGGCCTCGTTGGCGCGGCCGCGCAGTTCCATCATCGCCCAGTGGAACTGCTCGTACTTGCCCTGCTTGCGCGCGGCCAGCGCCGCGCGGGCGGCAAAGACCGAGCCTTCACCGAGGATCGGCCACTCGCGGTAAACCAGGCGGATGTTGCCGTCCTGCCCCACCAGCGCCTTCACGTCGGGGGCGGCCCGGCGGCAATAGGGGCAGTTGTAGTCGAAGAACTCCACCACCGTCACATCGCCGTCGGGATTGCCCAGAACCGGGGCGTTCGGATCATGGGTCAGGCGGTCGCGCTGTTTGGTCAACACGTCCCTTGCGGCCTGCGCCTTGGCCTGCTCCTCGCGCTGCTGGAGAATCGCCACCGCCTGCATGATGATGTCCGGGTTTTCCAGTATCGCCTCGAGCGCAAGGCGCTTGACCTCGGCCTCGGTCATTTCCTTCGCCATCGCCACCGGCGCGCTCGCCAGAAGAACCAGGGCGAGGCAGATCCGCAAGATTCGTTTCATTTCAGTTCCCTCTCAGTGTTTCGGCCCCGCCCCCCTGCGTGCGCAACCGCCGGGGGCACGGCCGGAATGATGCGCAGATCAGCCCCGCGCCGCCAGATGGGCGTCGAGATCGTCGAGCCGGTCCTGTCCCCAGAACCGTTCGTCATCCGCATTGACAATGTAGAATGGCGCACCGAAGGCCCCTCGGGCAACCGCTTCTTCGGTGTTGGCGGCATAGGTTTCGGCGCCCAGCAGAAGCCCGCTGTCGGCAAGCGACGGATCGAAGCCGGCCTCTTCGAGGCAGGCGCGGATCACCGCATCGTCGGCCACATCCCTTTCGTCGGCCCAGCACGACCGGGTCAGGGCATGGACCAGCCGCCCCATGTCGCCGCCGCCGGCATTGGCTGCGGCGATGACGGCGTAGGAGGACGGCGCCGGGTTGGTCGGCCAGTGGCGCGGCACGGGATTGAGCGGCAGGCCGGCCTTGCGCGCCTGCCGCCACAACTCCTGGAGGCGGTATTCCTGCCGGGCCGGGGCCCGCTGATCGGGCGGCACGCCGCCCGTGCGGGCGAAGACCGCCAGCAGATCCACCGGCTTGTAGGCGATGGTCGCCCCGTGCCGCGCCGCGATCTCTTCAAGCCGCGTCGCCGCCAGATAGGTGTATGGCGAAATCGTCGAAAAGAAGTAGTCGATATCGGCCATGCACTTTTTCTCCTCCCGGCACCTTTGCGTGACCGTAAGCCCGTGTTAAGCGGTGTCAACATCACGAATCTGTCACCTTGTGATCGCTGCCCCGGGGAAAATCTCAAAATGCCGTCTCGCAACGAACCCAAGCTCATTGCTGGGAACGCAAATCTGCCTTTGGCCCGCGCCATCGCCCGGCGCATGTCCATTCATCGCGGCGTGAGCGTGGGCCTCGTCGATGCCCGGGTCGAACGCTTCAACGACGGCGAAATATTCGTCGAAGTGTTCGAGAACGTGCGCGGCGAGGACATGTTCATCATCCAGCCGACCTCGAACCCGGCCAATGACAACCTGATGGAGCTGCTGGTGATGACCGACGCGCTGCGCCGCTCCTCGGCCCGGCGCATCACCGCGGTGATCCCCTATTTCGGCTATGCCCGGCAGGACCGGCGGGCGCGGGCGCGCACGCCGATCACCGCAAAGCTGGTGGCCAACATGCTGACCGGCGCCGGGATCGAGCGGGTCCTGACGCTGGACCTGCACGCCACCCAGATCCAGGGATTCTTCGACATCCCCGTGGACAACCTCTATGCCTCGCCGGTTTTCGCGCTCGACATCAAGACGAATTTCAAGGATCGGATGGACGAACTCATGGTCGTGTCGCCCGATGTGGGCGGCGTGGCGCGGGCGCGTGAGCTGGCCAAGCGCACCGGATCGCCCCTGGCCATCGTGGACAAGCGCCGCGAAAAGCCGGGCGAGGTGGCCGAAATGACCGTGATCGGCAATGTCGAAGGTCGCACCTGCCTGATCGTGGACGACATCTGCGACACGGCCGGAACGCTGTGCAAGGCGGCCCAGGTGCTGATGGAAAGCGGCGCCAGCGAAGTGCATGCCTATATCACCCATGGCGTGATGAGCGGCCCGGCGGTCGAGCGGGTCGCCGGCTCGGTCATGAAGTCGCTGGTCCTGACCGATTCCATCCAGCCCACCCCGGCGGTGCAGAACGCGGCGAATATCCGCATCGTGCCCACCGCGCCGCTGTTCGCGCAGGCGATCCTGAACATCTGGAATGGCACCAGCGTCTCGTCGCTCTTCAGCGACGAAACCCTCGTCCCGATCTACGAATCCTTCTACTCCCCCCTCTAGAGCACGTCGCGCCCGAGCGGTTTCGGCCTCCTGCCGGGCAGAGGGCTGGCGACCGCCCGGATGGGCGCGAATGCGATCAGACGCGACATGCTCGGCCTCGCCCCACGGAAACCGTCCTGTTTCGGGCCATGGAACGGCGCGCCCCGGGCAGCTTCGATCAGCGCACGTCCCAGTCGTCGTCGCTGGCCAGTTCGCCGATCGCCATCCACGCCACCCGGACCCTGGCCACATGCGTGTCCAGCCAGGTGCGGAAGACGATCTCGAAGTCCTGTTCGGTGATGTTCTCGCTCACGATCTCGGCCCGCATGGCCGAGGCCGTGTCCACATCCCACAGCGAAACGCCAAGATGAACCGCCGGCGGGCGCAGGAAGGGCCGGGCAAAACGGATCGTGCGGCGCCGCTCGCGCGGGCCCTCGCCGGTCCACATCTCGCCGCCATCCTCGAAATCCGAAAACAGCGCCTCATCCCCCTGATCCACGCCAATGAGGTGACTTCTGAGTTCCTTCATTCCCGCCCCTGAAGGTCGATCTGCCCGGTTTCTCCGGGTGACGCCACGGCAGAAGAACAACCTTGGCGAGAGATGTCAAAGCAAAACCGGCCCCTGCCATGCAGGAGCCGGTCGCGTTGCTCTGCCCGGCCGGGTCGTGGCCGGCCCGATCTAGATGCGGATATGGTCGCCCAGAGCCTCCATGTCCGCCAGAAGCTTGGCGGCATCGTCCACCAGGTTGGGCTGCTCGCCGGTGGCCTGCTGCGCCGCCTCGTAGCGGGCGCGGGCCTCGGCCACCATCTCGTCCAGATGGGCGCGGGTCATCTCGTCCACCGGGATCGCCTTTTCCGCCAGCACCGACAGGCTGTCGGCGCGGATCTCGGCAAAGCCGCTGGTCACGACATATTCCGACGTCCCCTCGGGCCCTTCGACCCGGACGATGCCCGGGCGCAGGGTGGTGATGAGGGGGGCATGATCGGGCATGACCGTCATGTCCCCTTCCGCACCGGGGATCAGGACCGCGCTGGCCTGAAGCGAAGCAAGGCTCCGCTCCGGGCTGACGAGGTCGAATTGCATGCTGTCTGCCATCAGGGGGCTCCTCAGGCGGCTTCGGCGGCCATGCGCTCGGCCTTGGCGATCACGTCCTCGATGCCGCCGACCATGTAGAAGGCGGCCTCGGGCAGGTGGTCGTATTCGCCGGCGACCACGGCCTTGAACGACTTGATGGTCTCTTCAAGCGGCACCTGCACACCGGGCGAGCCGGTGAACACCTGCGCCACGTCGAAGGGCTGCGACAGGAAGCGCTGGATCTTCCGGGCGCGGGCCACGACCAGCTTGTCCTCTTCCGACAGTTCGTCCATGCCGAGGATGGCGATGATGTCCTGAAGCGACTTGTAGCGCTGCAGGATCCCCTGCACGTCGCGCGCCACCTGATAGTGCTCTTCGCCGACGATCGCCGGGTCCAGGATCCGCGAGGTGGAATCGAGCGGGTCCACGGCCGGGTAGATGCCGAGTTCCGAAATCGCGCGCGAAAGCACGGTGGTGGCGTCGAGGTGGGCGAACGAGGTCGCCGGCGCCGGGTCGGTGAGGTCGTCGGCGGGCACGTAGATCGCCTGCACCGAGGTGATCGAACCGGCCTTGGTCGAGGTGATCCGCTCCTGCAGGGCGCCCATGTCGGTGGCCAGCGTCGGCTGGTAGCCCACGGCCGAGGGGATCCGGCCCAGAAGCGCCGACACCTCCGACCCGGCCTGGGTGAAGCGGAAGATGTTGTCCACGAAGAACAGCACGTCGGTACCCGACTGGTCGCGGAACTGCTCGGCCAGCGTCAGGCCGGTCAGAGCGACGCGGGCACGGGCCCCCGGAGGCTCGTTCATCTGGCCATAGACCAGCGCCACCTGGGATTCGGACAGGTTGTCGGGCTTGATGACGCCCGATTCGATCATCTCGTGGTAGAGGTCGTTGCCCTCGCGGGTGCGCTCGCCCACGCCGGCGAAGACCGAGTAGCCCGAGTGCACCTTGGCGATGTTGTTGATCAGTTCCATGATCAGAACCGTCTTGCCCACGCCGGCGCCGCCGAACAGGCCGATCTTGCCGCCCTTGGCGTAAGGCGCCAGCAGGTCCACCACCTTGATGCCGGTCACCAGGATTTCCGATTCCGTGGACTGTTCCACGAATTCCGGGGCCGGCTGGTGGATGGCACGGGTTTCCGAGGCATCGACCGGGCCCTTTTCGTCCACCGGCTCGCCCACCACGTTCAGGATCCGGCCCAGCGTGGCGTCGCCCACCGGAACCGAGATCGGACCGCCGGTATCCTCGACCTCCTGGCCGCGCACCAGACCTTCGGTCGCGTCCATGGCGATGGTGCGGACGGTGTTTTCGCCCAGGTGCTGGGCCACTTCGAGAACCAGCCGCTTGCCGTGGTTGTCGGTGGTCAGGGCGTTCAGGATTTCCGGCAGGTGGTCGTCGAACTGTACGTCCACCACGGCGCCGATCACCTGAGTGATTTTGCCTTTTGCTTTAGCCATCTGTTTCGTCTCCGGTTGTCTCTTACAGCGCCTCGGCGCCGGAAATGATTTCAATCAGCTCGTTGGTGATCACGGCCTGACGCGAGCGGTTGAACTGGATCGTCAGCTTGTCGATCATCTCGCCCGCGTTGCGGGTGGCGTTGTCCATGGCGGACATCCGCGCCCCCTGCTCGGACGCACCGTTTTCCAGCAGCGCGCTGAAGATCTGCGTGGCCACGCCGCGCGGCAATAGCTCGGCCAGGATCGCGTCCTCGTCGGGTTCGAAATCATAGACCGTGCCCGCCCCGGCATCTTCCCCGGCGCCCTCCTCGACCGAGGCCGGGATGATCTGCAGCGCCGTCGGCTCCTGCGTCACCACGTTGACGAACTTCGAGAAGAAGATCGTGGCCACGTCGAATTCGCCGGCATCGAAACGGGACAGGATGTCCCGGGCGATGCCCTGGGCGTCCTTGTAGCCCACGCGCTTGACCTCGGTCAGGTCCACGTGGCCCACGAACAGGTCGCCATACTCGCGCTTGAGCTGATCGCGGCCCTTCTTGCCGACGGTCAGGATCTTCACGGTCTTCCCCTGGGCCTGCAGCTGGGCGATGCGCTGCTTGGCCAGGCGGGCGATGTTCGAGTTGAACCCGCCGCACAACCCGCGTTCGGCGGTCATCACGACCAGCAGGTGAACCTGGTCGCTGCCGGTCCCGGCCAGCAGTTTCGGCCCGCCTTCGCCGACCGAGGCCGCCAGCGCCGCCAGAACCGCGTTGAAGCGTTCCGTGTAGGGGCGCGATTCCTCGGCAGCCTCCTGGGCGCGGCGAAGCTTCGCCGCGGCCACCATCTGCATGGCTTTGGTGATCTTGCGGGTCGATTTGACCGACTCGATCCTGTTCTTGAGGTCCTTCAGACTTGGCATGGTCCGAACCCCTTACGCGAAATCGGCGGCGTATTCGTCGATTGCTGCGCGCACCCTTTCCTCGGCCTCACCTTCGATCTTGGGATCTTCGGTGGTGATCCAGTCCAGCAGCTCCTGATGCTTGGAGCGCAGGAACGCCACCAGCCCGGTTTCGAAGCGGCTCACGTCCTTGACCTCGATCTTGTCGAGATAGCCCTTGATGCCGGCGAAGATGACGCAGACGATTTCGGCGTTGGTCAGCGGCGAATACTGCGGCTGCTTCATCAGCTCGGTCAGCCGCGCGCCACGGTTCAGCAGCGCCTGGGTGGCGGCGTCGAGATCCGATCCGAACTGCGCGAAGGCGGCCATCTCGCGATACTGCGCCAGCTCCAGCTTGACCGAGCCGGCGACCGATTTCATCGCCTTGGTCTGGGCCGAGGAGCCCACCCGCGACACCGACAGGCCGGTGTTCACGGCCGGGCGGATGCCCTGATAGAACAGCTCGGTCTCCAGGAAGATCTGGCCGTCGGTGATCGAGATCACGTTGGTCGGGATGAAGGCCGACACGTCGCCGCCCTGGGTTTCGATGATCGGCAGCGCGGTGAGCGAGCCGGCGCCGAAATCCTCGTTCAGCTTGGCCGAACGCTCCAGCAGGCGCGAGTGCAGGTAGAACACGTCGCCCGGATAGGCCTCGCGCCCCGGCGGGCGGCGCAGCAGCAGCGACATCTGGCGATAGCTCACGGCCTGCTTCGACAGGTCGTCATAGATGATCAGCGCATGACGCCCGTTGTCGCGGAAGTATTCGGCCACCGCGATGGCCGAGTAGGGCGCCAGGAACTGCAGCGGCGCCGGCTCGGACGCGGTGGCGGCAACCACGATGGAATATTCCATGGCGCCGTTTTCTTCCAGCTTCTTCACCAGCTGGGCCACGGTCGAGCGCTTCTGGCCGACGGCGACATAGACGCAATAGAGCTTCTTGCTCTCGTCGTCGCCGGCGGCGTCGTTGTAGACCTTCTGGTTCAGGATGGTGTCCAGCGCCACCGCCGTCTTGCCGGTCTGGCGGTCGCCGATGATCAGCTCCCGCTGGCCGCGGCCGATCGGGATCATGGCGTCAACCGATTTCAGCCCCGTGGCCATGGGTTCGTGCACCGACTTTCGGGGGATGATGCCCGGCGCCTTCACGTCGGCCACGCGGCGCTCGGTCGCCTCGATCGGGCCCTTGCCGTCGATCGGGTTGCCCAGCGCGTCCACGACCCGGCCCAGCAGGGCGTCACCGGCCGGCACGTCCACGATCGAGTTGGTGCGCTTGACGGTATCGCCTTCCTTGATGTGCTGGTCGGAGCCGAAGATCACGACACCCACGTTGTCGCTTTCAAGGTTCAGCGCCATCCCCATGATGCCGCCGGGAAACTCGACCATCTCGCCGGCCTGCACGTTGTCGAGGCCGTAAACGCGGGCAATGCCGTCACCGACGCTGAGTACGCGGCCGATTTCCGCAACTTCGGCTTCCTGACCGAAATTCTTGATCTGGTCCTTCAGGATTGCAGAAATCTCTGCAGCTTGGATACCCATTTATCCGACCTCTTTCATTGCATTCTGGAGGGAATTGAGCCTGGAGCGGATCGACGTGTCGATCATCTTCGAGCCCACCTTGACGACAAGGCCGCCGATCAGGTTCTCATCGACGGCCGCATCCACGTTGACGGTCTTGCCCACGCGCGCCGACAGCACCTTGGCAAGCTTTTCGGTCTGCGCCTTGGTCAGCGCCTTGGCGCTGACCACCTCGGCGGTGATCTCGTTGCGCTCGTCCGCCAGTTTCGCGCGCAGGGCGGAGATCAGCTGCGGCAACACGAACAGGCGACGCTTTTCCGCCATCAGGGCAAGCGCGTTCTTCATCACCGGCGCCAGCCCCATCCGCTCGGCGATGGCGGCGATGGCGGCCTCCTGATCGGCACGCGAGATCAGGGGCGAATGGATCAGGGTACGCAGGTCGGCGCTTTCGGCCAGGGCGGCACCCAGATCGTTGAGGCTTTTTTCCAGACCCTCGAGGTCATTGTTCTCTTGCGCGATCTCGAAGATCGCGGTGGCATAGCGCGCGGCGATGCCTGCGGAGATCGAAGCTGGTTCGGACACGTCCACCCTTCCGATTTCTGGCCCCGGCCCGGTCGCGCTAGTCAACCACCCCGGGGGCGTGACGAAGCCCCGCCGGAAGGCAGGGCACGAAAATCAGGGGGGATGTAGCAGAGCGGCCCCTGTGCCGCAACATGCGATAGCGCAATCACTTTCGCGGGAACATCGCGCATTTTCAATGACTTGCCGAAACTGCGACCCTTTGCACGCCAAATCGGGGTCGAAAAATGCGGATATTTCGCAGATTTCGGCGATTCCTCGGCCGTGCCTTGTCCCCGCTCGAAGGCGGCGATTGCGGCCCGGGCCGGCGTGGAACCGCCCCGGCCCCGCCCCCGTCAGGCCGGGCGGGCCACGCCTTCCAGGACCTTGGGCGCGCGCTGCACCTTGCCCACCAGCGTTCCCTGCGGCGGCAGCACGCGCTTGCCGGCCTCGACCAGGAACACCCCTCCGGCCAGCACCGTGGGCAGCCGCGCCCCGATCCGTTCGAACAGCGGCCCGGCACGAAGCCAGAACCGCCGGTCCGACGGCATCTGGTAGAGCGCGGCACAGTGGCGTTCGGGCAGGAACTGGTGCTGGATCAGCTGCGCCTCGAGCTGGCCCAGCGTGTAGGGGCGGCCATAGCCGAACGGGGTCGCGTCGCTGCGCGACCACAGCCCGGCACGGTTGGGCACCACGAACAGCGCCTTGCCTCCCGGCCCAAGCACCCGGCGACACTCTTCCAGCAGGTCCGAGACGCGCTCGGAAGTTTCCAGCCCGTGCATCAGCACCAGCTTGTCCACATGCCCCGTCTCGACCGGCCACAGCGTCTCCTCGCACAGGACCGAGACATTGGCCGCCCCGGCCGGCCAGGGCATCACCCCCTGCGGCCCCGGCATCAGCGCCATCACCCGGCGCGCCTGCGCCAGGTAGGGCCGCAACAGCGGCACCGCGAAGCCGTATCCCAGCACCGTCTGCCCCTTGGCCTCGGGCCAGAGCTGCTGCATCCGCGCACGGATCGACACCTGCGCCGCCCGCCCCAGCGTGCTGCGGTAATAGAAATTGCGCAGGTCCTGCACATCGAGATGCATTGCGAAGGTCCGTCCGATGGGTCAGGTTCGGGGCGCAGTGTAACAGCCGAAGGATGAAAGGCCATGCCTCTCGAAATCGTCACCATCCCCTGCCTGAGCGACAACTACGCCTACGCGGTGCAGGATACCGAAACCGGCGAGGTGGCGGTGATCGACGCCCCGGAGGCCGCCCCGATCCTGCGCACGCTGTCCTTCCGGGGATGGGGGCTGAACATGGTGCTGCTGACCCATCACCACCCCGATCACGTGCAGGACCTCGACCTGCTGACCCGCGCCGTCGAGGTGCCGGTGGTCGGCGCCCGTGCCGACGCCCACCGGCTGCCGGAACTGGCTCTGGCCGTCGGCGACGGCGATGCCTTCGCGCTGGGGGTCCAGACCATCCACGTCCATGACGCCGCCGGTCATACCACGGGCCATGTGGCCTATCACTTCCCCGACGCCCATGCGCTGTTCACCGGCGACAGCCTGATGGTGATGGGCTGCGGGCGCCTGTTCGAAGGCGACGCGAAGACCATGTGGGACACGCTCAGCCGCTTCATGGAGCTTCCCCCCGAAACCCGCATCTATTCCGGTCACGAATACACCCTTGCCAATGCCCGCTTCGCCCTGACCATCGAACCCGACAACCCGGCGCTGATCGAACGCGTGAAACGGATCGAGGCCGCCCGCAAACGCGGCGACGACACCATGGGCCCGACGCTGGAGGAAGAGATGGCCACCAACCCCTTCCTGCGCGCCAGCCGGCCCGAGGTGAAGGCGGCGCTGGGCATGGAAGGGGCCGAAGACTGGGAGGTCTTCGCCGAGATCCGCCGGCGCAAGGACGCGTTCTGACCGCTTTCGCACCACCGGCCGGCAGGCCCGGTGGCGCATCCGGCCCGCCGCGGCATATCCACTGCTACCGGCCCGCCGGGTGTCCGCCCGCGGGCCTTTCCGGCTGGACGTGCCGGCAACGCTCAAACAATTTGTGACCTTGAATTGAAAGAAAACCCTTGAAGAGCGGGCCGTATCAACCAAACTCTAATAATGTAAAGAACATGGTTGGTCCGGGGAACGGCCCGGGCGGGTTTTCACCCGTTTCGCTCCCCATCCGACCCAATACCCAAGGAGCACCCGCGTGCCTTCATTTTCGAGCACCCTGGAACAGGCCATCCACGCCGCGCTTGCGCTGGCGAACGAACGGCGTCACGAATTCGCAACGCTGGAGCATCTGCTGCTGGCACTGCTGGACGAACCCGACGCGGTTCGCGTGATGCGGGCCTGCAATGTCGACCTGGACGAGTTGCGGGGCACGCTGTCGGAATTCATCGAGGACGACCTGTCCAACCTGGTGACCGACATCGACGGCTCCGAAGCGGTGCCGACCGCCGCCTTCCAGCGGGTGATCCAGCGCGCCGCGATCCATGTGCAAAGCTCGGGCCGGACCGAGGTGACCGGTGCCAACGTGCTGGTGGCGATCTTCGCCGAGCGGGAATCGAACGCGGCCTATTTCCTGCAGGAGCAGGACATGACCCGCTATGACGCGGTGAATTTCATCGCCCATGGCGTGGCCAAGAACCCCGCCTATGGCGAATCGCGCCCGGTGACCGGTGCCGACGATGCCGAGTCGGGCAACCGGACCGAGGCCGAGGCCGAACAGAAGGACAGCGCCCTGGCCAAGTTCTGCGTCAACCTCAACGACAAGTCGCGCGAAGGCGGGATCGACCCGCTGATCGGCCGCGATTCGGAAGTGGAACGCTGCATCCAGGTGCTGTGCCGGCGGCGCAAGAACAACCCGCTTCTGGTGGGCGATCCCGGCGTCGGCAAGACCGCCATCGCCGAGGGGCTGGCGCACCGCATCGTCAATGGCGACGTGCCCGAGGTTCTGTCCAAGACCACGATCTATGCGCTCGACATGGGCGCGCTGCTGGCCGGGACACGCTATCGCGGCGATTTCGAGGAACGGCTGAAGGCGGTGGTGACCGAACTGGAAAACCACCCCGATGCGGTGCGCCAGCCCCTCGGC
>JALTNO010000324.1 GCA_027000645.1 Paracoccaceae bacterium
AACGCCTCATTGTAGGACGACCAGTTCGTGGTCTTGTACTTCGTAGGGGCCCAACTGCTCATGCCTCCCAGCTATCATGCTGGATTCGTGACGTGAATCCCTCAGAGGGTTTTGTGCAACAAAGCCCCTCGACAGCAGAAACTTCGAACGACCCTTCGTCCGCATCAGGTTTCGACCGACCCCGTGCCAAGGCAAGCAACTACGCTTTGTCGAGATCTCGGTGTTTTCCGAGAAGGTCCGGCAAGCAAGATGGTTGAGCACCTCGTGCGCGCCCTCGCCGCGTTCGAGACCCGTCCTTGCGTGCAGAACGAACAGAATGCCGTGAAAACTGCGGGCGCGGTTTGGGCAGGGATCGGCTGGCGCCGGTCGGAGCCGTGGGCAGACCTGGAAGATTACTATTTATCAGACACTTGACATGACATGTTCCGGAATTTGCGATATCATCGCCGATACACACCGGTTTCTTCCGAAGGGGTCCACGTCGCGCTTGACAACACCCCCTCTCATCCTCCATTCCGCGTGATGCGCTGGTTCCGCATGTGCGGATGAAAAGGGAATGCTTGTGCAGCCGCCCCCGCGACCGTAAGCGGAGAGGGCCCCCGAATGCCACTGGCCGACAGGCCGGGAAGGCGGGGTGCCCGCCGGATGGAAACGGCCATCCGACTCCGCGAGCCGGGAGACCTGCCCGCGCCTGAGTTTCGTCAACCGGGCGGGGTGTCTCGGTTGCGGGAAGCGCGCGGCGATGCCGGATCCCTTCCCCCTTGCCCCGCTCCGCAAAGGGAGAAGGCAATGAACGGCAATAGCGCGGCTCAAGCCGTCGAGATCCTGATCTGCACCACCTGCCACCGGGGACGGCCGGACGAATCCCCGCGGCCGGGGGCGCGGCTGCACGAGGCGCTGGCGGAAATGGGGCTGCCCGAAGGCGTCGTGCTGCGGGCCGTGGAGTGCCTGGCGAACTGCGATCGGGGCTGTTCCATCGTGCTGCGCGGCCCGGGGCGGTGGACCTATGTCTATGGCAATTTCTCCGGCCCCGAGGATGCCGAGCTGATCCGCGACATGGCCGGGCGCTATCGGCAGACCGCCGACGGGCTGGTCCCTTGGCGCGAACGGGCGCAACATTTCCGCAAGAACTGCATCGCCCGGATCCCCCCTCAGGAGGCCACCGCATGAAGTCCCTGGAAAAACTGCCGGTCACGGTCATCACCGGCTTTCTCGGTTCGGGCAAGACGACCCTGATTCGGAACCTGATGCAGAACCCGGGCGGCCGGCGGCTGGCGGTGGTGGTCAACGAATTCGGCGATGTCGGCGTCGATGGCGAGATCCTGAAAGCCTGCGCCATCCCCGACTGCCCGGCCGAGAACATCATGGAACTGGCCAATGGCTGCATCTGCTGCACCGTGGCCGACGATTTCATCCCCACGATCGAGGCGCTGATGGCGCTCGACCCGCGCCCCGATCACATCCTGATCGAGACCTCGGGCCTGGCGCTGCCGAAACCGCTGCTGAAGGCCTTCGACTGGCCCGACATCCGTTCGCGGATCACCGTGGACGGGGTGATCGCCCTGGCCGATGCCGAGGCCGTGGCCGCGGGCCGCTTTGCCCCGGACGTGGCCGCGGTGGACGCCCAGCGGGCCGCCGACGACAGCCTGGATCACGAAACCCCGCTGTCGGAAGTGTTCGAGGATCAGGTCAGCTGCGCCGACATCGTTCTGCTGACCAAGCCCGACCTCGCCGGTCCCGACGGCACCGCCCGCGCCCGCGCCGCGATCGCCGCCGTGGCCCCGCGACCGCTGCCGGTGATCGAGGTGGCCGAGGGCGCGGTGGATGCGCGCGTGATCCTCGGCATCGGCGCGGCGGCCGAGGATGATCTGGACGCCCGCCCCAGCCACCATGACGGCGCGGGCGAGCACGAGCACGACGACTTTGCCAGCGTGGTGATCGACCTGCCGGAACAGGACGATCCGCGCGACCTGGTGCAAAGAATCGAGCGGCTGGCCCGCGAACGCAACATCCTGCGCCTCAAGGGCCACGCCGCCGTGCGGGGCAAGCCGATGCGCCTGCTGGTGCAGGCGGTGGGCGCGCGGGTGCGGCACCAGTTCGACCGCCCCTGGCGGCCGGACGAGGCCCGGCAGGGGCGGCTGGTGGTCATTGCCGAACATGACGACATCGACGCGGACGCGATCCGTGCGATCCTGACCGGCGATCCGGTCGCCACGGGCTGAGGCGGGCGCGGCGCGATGCATGTCGTCTTTCGCGAAAGCCACGGGCTGGAGGAAACCGCCACCCCGACGGATCTGGGCCAGAGCCCGGCCGACCTGGTGGTGCTGTCCTTTTCCGACAGCGACCTCGGCGCCTTCGCGGCGGGCTGGCATGGCGGCGGCGGGGCCGAAGGCCGCCTGCCGACGCTGCGGCTGGCGAACCTTTCGGCACTGACCCATCCGCTGTCGGTGGACGTTTACGTCGAACGGACGCTTTCGGGCGCGCGGGCGATCCTGATCCGGCTGATCGGCGGGGTGCCCTACTGGCCCTACGGGCTGGCGCAGGTGCAGGCGCTGGCGCAGGCGCGGGGCATCGCGCTGGCCGTGCTGCCCGCCGACGGGCAGCCCGACCCGCGCCTCGATGAGGCATCCACCCTGCCGCAAGACGTTCTGCGCCGCCTGACGAGTCTGTGCGATACGGGCGGCGAGGCGGCGGCCCGCGCCGCGCTGATCGAACTGGCGCGCGCCGCCGGGCTGCGGGCCGGACCCGCCACGGTTGCCGCGGCCTTGCCGCAGGTCGGCGCCTGGACGCCGGAACACGGGCTTGCCTGTCCGGCCACCGCCTTTCCCGCAGGCGACCGCCCGCGCATCCTGCTGACCTTTTACCGCGCCTATCTCGCCGCCGCCGACCTTGCTCCGGTCAAGGCCCTGTTCCACGCCTTCCGGCAACGCGGCTTCGACGTGGCCGCGCTGTTTACGCCGTCGCTCAAGGCGCCGGGCGCAGGTGGTTGGCTGGCCCGGCAGCTGCGCCGGATGGCGCCCGACGCGATCGTCAACCTGACCGCCTTTTCCGGGCGCGGGGCAGGGGGCGGGGGGTGCTGCCGCCACTGGGGCGGGGGGCGGGGTTGGCGGCGATGGCCGGGCGCTGGGTGACGAGGGGGGGTGTGTCCGTGGCCTTCTGCAGGTTGTTGTCGGCCAGGGTGGCCATGTCGAAGCT
>JALTNO010000325.1 GCA_027000645.1 Paracoccaceae bacterium
GGCCCGTCGCGCCTTGCGGGTCGGCCGCAGCCATCGGGGTGCCCCCCTCGGCCTGGCGCGCCGCCCCCGGATCGGCCGGGATCGCGCCGAGGTCGGCCACGTGCTTGCGCCGCGCCACGTCGGTTGCGTCGCCCGGCTCGAACAGCGGCTGACGTTCGCCACAGCAGGGGCAGATGTATTCGGCCAGATTGCGCAGGATGCCGAACACCGGAATGTCGTGCTCGTGAAACAGCGCCACCGCGCGTTCGGCATCGATGGTGGCCATGCGCTCGGGCGTGGTCACCACCACCGCGCCAGTCACCGGGATCTGTTCGAGCACCGTCAGCAGCACGTCGCCGGTGCCCGGCGGCATGTCTGCCACGAGAATGTCGAGATCGTCCCAAGCCACCTCGCGGATCAGCTGCTCCACCGCCTGAGCCACCAGCGGCCCCTTCCAGGCCACCGCCTGCTCGGGCGGGATCATGTCGGCCACCGAGATCACCTGCACCCCATGGCACCGCTGAGGGATGGCCAGCCCGTCGTCACCCAGTTCGGGCGCGGCACTGGTGCCGAGAAAACGCGCCACCGACGGGCCGGAAAGATCGAGATCGACGATCCCGCAGCGCTTGCCGGCCTGCGCCAGCGCCACCGCCAGGTTGACGGCAACGGTGGATTTGCCGACCCCGCCCTTGCCCGAGCCCACCAGCACGATCTCGCGCACCCCGGCCACCGGGGCCGGGCCCGGGGGCATGTCCTGATCGCTCAATGCAACTGCCATTGCCCGCCCTCCTTCATGTATGGTGCCAGATCCTGTGCGACCCGCCCGGCCAGCGCCATGATACGCCCGGCAAACGGCGCCTCGGGGGCGCTCAGCACCGCCGGCGTACCGCTTTCCGAGGCCAGCAGGACCTCACGCAGGAACGGAATCTGCGCCAGCAGCGGCAGGCCGGTGTCGCGTTCCAGCTGCTCTCCTCCCTCTGCCCCGAACAGGGCGTTCTCCGCGCCACAGCTGCCGCAGACCACTGTACTCATGTTCTCGACGATGCCAAGGCAAGGCACGGCGATGTCGGCGAACATCTCCATGCCGCGGCGCACGTCGTCGGTTGAGATCTGTCCCGGTGCGGTCACCGCCAGCACACCGGCGATCGGCACCGCCTGGGCCAACGCCAGATGCACGTCCGAGGTGCCCGGCGGCAGATCGACCACCAGGATGTCCAGCTCGCCCCAGTCCACCTCGGCGATCAGCTGCGGCAGGCCCTCATCGATCAGGCTGCCGCGCCAGGCCAGCGGCTTGCCCTCGGGCATCAGGAAACCCAGCGACATCACCTTCAGCCCGTGCGCCTCGAGCGGAGCAATCCGCTTGCCGTCGCCGGTGGTCTCGGCCCGCGCCGAGACCCCCAGCAGCAGCGGCGCCGAGGGGCCGTAGACATCGGCATCCAGCAGCCCCACCCGCAGTGGCCTGCCCGCCGCGCCATGGGCCAGCGCAGCCGCGAGATTGGCGGCGATGGTGGATTTGCCCACCCCGCCCTTGCCGCTGTGCACTGCCAGCACCGCGCCGGGCGCACGGGCCAGGATCGAGGTCACGCTCTGCGGGCGCGGCTTGACCACCACGCGCGCCACGCCGGGCACTGCCCCCACCACCTGGCGCATCACCTCGGCCAGCGCCTCGCCCTCGTCGGGGCCGACCAGCGCCGGCTCGATCAGCACCCGCACCGCGCCACCGGTGGCCGCCACCGCCGCCACGTGCCCTGCGGAAACCACGTCAGGGCCGTCCTCGCCCACGGTGATCGCCGCGAGCGCCTGCAGGACGGCGGATTCCAGTTCGCTTCGGGATTGCTCTGTCGATGTCATTTGCGCAGCTTCTCCTCCAGATATGCGATGATCACCAGCGCTTCGGCATCCGAGATCACCTTGTCGGCTCCGTTCTTCTCGCGCATGGTCCGCACCAGCCCCGCAATCTGCGAAGCGTCGAACCGCGCAAGCTCGGGCAGCCGGTGGCAGGTCGAACAGCGCTTGCGGAACAGCCGGCCCGGATCGCTCGGCACCCGGACCCGGTTCCACACCTGCCAGCCCGCCGCCAGCGTGGCGGCAACGCCGACAGCCACCGCCAGCGGCTTCCAGTCAGCCACTCAGCATCTCCAGCCATTCATCATCCAGCTCCCTGTCGTTCTCGCAGCTCGGGCAGATCGCCGCCCCGGTCGAGGCGTCGAAACCGCCTCCGCATTCGGGGCAGATCCGCTCGTCGCGGGCGAACAGAACCTCGCGTCCGGCCGTGGCCTGCGCCACCCCGCGCAACACGCGGGCCGAGATCGCCTCCATCGGGCAGACCTTCAGGCACAGCGTGCAGTTGGTGCAGATCGCCGGGTCGAAGCTGACCAAGCGGTGGCCGGGAGAAATCTCCGCCCCCAGCGCTCCGGTCGGGCACAGCTCGGCGCAGACCAGACAACCGTTGCACGCCTCGTCGATCGTGCGGCCGGTGGCCCCCACCTGGGCATTCTCGCCGAAGGGAAGCCGCAGCCGGCGCGTGGCCAGCGCCTGCTGGTAGGCGATGGGGCGTCCGGCGGTATCGGCGCCGGTGTCCTCGCGGGCCAAGATGGCATCGAAACTGGGCACGGCGCGAGAGGAGGCGAGGGGTTCGGAGGCGCGCCCGGACGGCTCGGAGAGCGCCCCGAAGGCGCCGCGCAGGAAGCTGCGGCGGGCGACGGCGCGCCGGGCCTCGGCGGGGCCGGCGGTGGCGCGCCCTTCGCCGGCACCGGCCAGCACCAGCCGGGGGGCTGCCTCGCCGAACCACTTGTTCAGGGTGCGTTCTGCCGCCTTCAGCGCCGGGCGGGCATCGCCGCCGGGGCAGCCGGGACAGCTTTCGGTGCCCAGCACCTCGATCCGCTGTGCTCCTTCGGCCAGCAGCGCCGCCATCAGGCGCGCATCCAGCATCCGGTGGCAGGGAACTTGCGCCACCTGCCCGCCGGCCTGCGTGCCGGCCTGTGCGCAGGCGATCCGCGCCACCCCTTCCCCTGACACCGCCGTCGCGATCATCTCTTCCGGCTCGAAGCGGTCATGGGTGATCGCCCCCGCCGGGCAGGCCGGTACGCAGGCCCCGCAGCCGGTGCACAGCGCCGGGTCGATCGTCACCTCGTCGAGCGTCAGGGTGATCGCGCGGGCGTGGCAGGCGCGCTGGCACAGATCGCAAGCCTCGAGCCGGCCGCGCAGGTTGA
>JALTNO010000326.1 GCA_027000645.1 Paracoccaceae bacterium
GCAGGCGGCTGATATGGGTTTCGACCACATTGGTCTGCGGGTCGAAGCTGATGTCCCACACCGCCTCCAGCAGCATCGTCCGGGTCTGCACCCGGCCCTTGCGCCGCAACAGATGTTCGAGCAGTGCAAATTCCCGCGGCAGCAGGTCGATGACCTTTCCCGCCCGGGTGACCCGGCGCCGGACCAGGTCCATCTCGAGATCGCCCGCGCGCAGCACGGTCTCCTCATGGCTGATCTTCGGGCGGCGGCCAAGCGCGTTGATCCGCGCCGACAGCTCGCCGAAGGCGAAGGGTTTCACCAGGTAGTCGTCGCCGCCGGCATTGAGCCCCTCGATCCGGTCGTCCACCCCGCCCATCGCGGTCAGGAACAGCACCGGAGTCATCACCCCGGCCCCGCGCAGCGCCTTGACCAGCGACATGCCGTCCAGCCCGGGCACCATCCGGTCGATCACCAGCACGTCATAGCCGCCCTCGGTGGCGCGGATCAGCCCGTCGCGGCCATTGTCCACCAGATCGACCACGTGGCCTTCCTCGCGCAGGCCTTCGGCGACATAGCTGCCCGTTGTGGCGTCATCCTCGACGACGAGTATCTTCATGCGCGTGCCTCCGGCCTTGCCCGCAGCCGCCTTGCGACCTGCAAAACATGCCCGCATCCGGCCGCACGCTCAACCGCCACGGCAAAGATTACAAAGATTTAACCTCTCCGTAATCCGGCTGACAGGATGGGGGGCAATATGGGTGGCGTCGAAGAATTCGAAACGGAGGGAACCATGTCCCGGATTTCCGCAACAGGCAGACGGGTCGCCGCGCTTACGCTGGCCGCTGCCATGATGTCA
The DNA here is from genome assembly GCA_027000645.1 of Paracoccaceae bacterium. Classification (GTDB taxonomy): domain Bacteria; phylum Pseudomonadota; class Alphaproteobacteria; order Rhodobacterales; family Rhodobacteraceae; genus Jhaorihella. Next base: position 836 of record JALTNO010000326.1, read on the forward strand.
ACCAGCCTTGTCGCGCTTGCTCCGGCGCCGGCATATGCGGTCCTGCCGGGCGGCTATGCCGATCTGGTGGAAAAGCTGGCGCCGGCGGTGGTCTATGTGGAAGTGACCGAAAGCGTCACGCCGACGCGCTCGGACATGAAGATGCCGAACGAAGAGTTCATGCGCGAATTCCAGCGCCGCTTCGGCGTTCCGTTTCCGGGAATGCCCGGCGCACAGGTCCGGCAGGGGGTCGGTTCGGGCTTCATCATCTCCGAGGACGGGCTGATCGTGACCAACAACCACGTGGTGAAGGACGCCCAGTCGGTGACGGTGAAGCTGTCCGACGGCACCCGGCTTGACGCCACGATCGTCGGGACCGATCCCCTGACCGACATCGCGCTGCTGAAGGTGGACAGCGACCGCCCCCTGCCGGTGGTGGAGTTCGGCTCGTCCTCCGAGATGCGCGTGGGCGACGAGGTGATCGCCATGGGCAACCCCTTCGGGCTGGGCGGAACGGTCACCGCCGGCATCGTCTCGGCCAAGGGCCGCGACATCCGGTCCGGTCCCTATGACAACTACATCCAGACCGATGCCGCCATCAACCGCGGCAACTCGGGCGGGCCGCTGTTCAACACCGAGGGCAAGGTGATCGGCGTCAACACCGCCATCCTTTCGCCCGATGGCGGGTCGGTCGGGATCGGATTCGCCGTGCCATCGGACATGGTGAAGAAGGTGGTGGCCGATCTCGAGGATGACGGCAAGATCGACCGCGGCTGGCTGGGCGTCCAGATCAGGCCCATGTCGGAAGAGGTCGCCGCGGTGCTGGGTTTCGAAAATGGCACCGGCGCGGTCATCGACAGCGTGATGCCCGACAGCCCGGCGAAGAAGGCCGGCCTGAAACCCGGCGACGTGGTGCTGAAATTCGGCGACACCGAGATCAGGGAGCTGCGCGACCTGACCCGCGCCGTGGCCGCGTCGGCCCCCGGCAGCCGGCAGAAGATCGAGATCCTGCGCCGGGGCGAGCGGATGACGCTCGATGTCCGGCTTGACAACCGGACGGGTCACGACGCCTGACCCCGCTCCGGGCCGAGCGTCCCTTCCCCCCGAGCTCTGGCGGGGGCCGGCCCGGACCACCACTCGCGAACGGCGCTTGTCGCGCCGGACACCGGCGTCGTGGCATTGCGGCAGTTCCCGGCAAGAGGCGGCCGGAACTGCCGCAATCGTTTCAGGCGGCCCCCCGGTCGTCCCCGCCCTTCCCGACGGCGCCGCCGCCGGGCGCCCCGTCCACGCGAGGGCCGACGCTGCGTCCGGTCGCGCGGTGCAGGACGATCTCGACGGCAAGGGCCAGCAGGAAGAACCCGGCGATCCAGACCAGCAGCATGGGCGAGCGGGTGCTCATGTGCCATGCGCTCAGCCCCACCGCGGCGCCATTGGCCAGAACCGCCAGCGCCACCAGCGCCCGCGAGGCACCGGTTTCCCGGATCAGCCGCAGGTGGCCGACATGCACGGTCATGTGGATCAGCAGCATCGACAGGGCGCCGATCACGGCGATCGAACCGAGGTCGAAGAAGATGGCCAGCAGGATGATCGCCGCCGAACTGATCACCAGCCCCTGGCGGCTGTGGCCGATGGGGCGCGAGAAGACGGCGGGCAGTTCGCCCAGCAGCGCCAGACGGTAGGTGACATTGGTCACGGCGTAGAGACTTGCGTTGATGGCCGAGGCGGTCGAGAACAGCGCCGCGATGGCGACGATCGAGAACCCGAACCGGCCAAAGGCGGGCCGGGCGGCCTCGGCCAGGGCGAAATCCCTCGCGGCGACAACCTCCTGCGGGGCGAGATTGCCGAAGACCGCCAGCGCCACCCCCACATAGACCGCCATCACCAGCATGATTGCGGTCGCCATCGCCCGCGGCAGGGTGCGGGCGGGATCGGCCATGTCCTCGGCGGCGTTGGTGATGACGCGAAAGCCCTCATAGGCGAAGAAGGTGATGGCAACGCTGTAGAGGATCGCCGGGAACGGCGGCCAGGTGGCAGGCGAAAGCCGCTCGGGCGCGATCCAGGCCAGCCCGACCAGCGCGAACCCCACCAGCACCGCCATCTTGACCAGCACCACGAGGTTTTCGGCCCGGGTCATCGAACGCGCACCGTCGAGGTTGATGACCATGAAGACCAGCACCACCGCCGCCGCGAAAACCTGCACCAGCCAGCCGGGCGCGCCGGGTGGCAGCAGCGCATGGGCATAGGTGCCGAAGGTGCGCGCCACCAGCGACACCGCCACCAGCGCGCCGATATACATCATCACGCTCATGGCGCCGGAAAAGCGGCCCACGCCGAAAGCCTGCACGAGATACTCCACCAGCCCGCCGGCCGAGGGATAGCGCGCCCCCAGCCGGCCGAAGGAATAACCGCTGAGCATGGCGATGGTCCCGCCGATGACGAAGGACAGCCACACCGCGCTGCCGGCGATGGCGCCGGCTTCGCCCAGAAGCGCGAAGATGCCCGCCCCCACCATCGCGCCGATTCCCATGGCGACGGCCGACCAGAAAGATACCTCGTCACCCGATCTGTGCATGTCTCACCTCCTTCGGACCGTGCCGGAGCACAATGGGGCGGGGTCCGGCGCGGATCAACGGCAATCCGGGCCCGCGGCCGGCAAGGCACGTGGGCGCATCCCCCGAGGGGCCATCGGAAAATCCTTGCCAGCCCCCGAATTTTCGCCAAGCCTGCTGCCGGTTGCGGATTCGGGAAAAAGGCGGGGGGCGCGGCATGACGACGGGAACGGGCAGGGCCGGGCAGGGGCCGAACATCCTGTTCATCATGTATGACCAGCTGCGCCACGACTACCTGTCCTGCGCCGGGCACCCGCATCTGCACACGCCCAATTTCGACCGGCTGGCATCACGCGGCGTGCGTTTCACCAATGCCTATGTGCAGTCGCCAATCTGCGGCGCCTCGCGGATGAGCTTCTACACCGGGCGCTACACCTCCAGCCACGGGGCGCAGTGGAACGGCTTTCCCCTGCGGGTGGGCGAGATGACGCTGGGCGACCACCTGCGGCGGCTCGGCATGGAGTGCTGGCTGATCGGAAAGACCCACATGGTTGCCGATGCCGAGGGCATGGCCCGGCTGGGCCTGTCGCCAGACAGCGTGATCGGCGCCCGCCAGGCCGAATGCGGCTTTGACAGCTGGGTGCGCGACGACGGGCTGTGGGCCGAGGGGCCGGACGGCTTCTATGACGAGAAACGCTCGCCCTACAACGAGTACCTCAAATCGAAGGGCTATCCCTCGGACAACCCCTGGGCCGATTTCGCCAATGCCGGCATCGACGAGGACGGCAACATCGCCTCGGGCTGGATGCTGGCCAATGCCGACCGCCCCGCCAACATCCGCGAGGAGGACAGCGAAACCCCGTGGCTGACCCGCCGCGCGATCGACTTCATCGACCAGGCGCAGGGGCGGTGGTGCGCGCATCTGAGCTACATCAAGCCGCACTGGCCCTATATCGTGCCCGCCCCCTATCACGCCATGTTCGGCCCCAACCACGTCCCCCAGGCCGTGCGCCACGCACTCGAGCGCGAGGACCCCCACCCGATCTACGGCGCCTACATGGACGGCGCCATCGCCCGCGCCTTCCAGCGCGAGGAGGTCCGCCGCAAGGTGATCCCGGCCTATATGGGCCTCATCAAGCAGTGCGACGATCAGCTGGGCGTGCTGCTCGACCATCTGGAGGCAACCGGGCGGATGGAGGATACCGTGATCGTGCTGACCTCGGATCACGGCGACTATCTGGGCGATCACTGGCTGGGCGAGAAGGAGCTGTTCCACGAACCCTCCGTCAAGATCCCGCTGATCGTGTACGACCCCCGGCGCGAGGCCGACGCCACCCGCGGCACCACATGCGACGCGCTGGTCGAGGCCATCGACCTGGCCGCCACCTTCGTCGAGCTGGCCGGCGGCAAGGTGCCCGACCACATCATCGAAGGCCGGTCGCTGCTGCCGTGGCTGCGCGGCGAGCGGCCCTCGGACTGGCGCGAATTCGTCATCAGCGAATATGATTACGGGGCGACCGCGCAGGCGGCGAAGCTGGGGGTGGCGCCGCGCGATGCCCGGCTGTTCATGGTCTTCGACGGGCGCTTCAAGCTGATCCATGACGAGGCGGGCACCCGGCCCATGCTGTTCGATCTGGCCGAGGACCCGGAGGAATTTCACGATCTCGCCAAGGCAGAGGCGCGGCGCAGCGCGCACCGGGCCGAGATCGACCGCCTGTACGACTTCCTCGCGCAATGGGGGCGGCGGCTGTCGCAGCGGGTGACGCGATCGGAAGACGACATCCGTGCGATGCGCGGCCGGTCGGTCCGGCGCGGCATCCTTCCGTTTCTCTACGACGGCTCCGAGGTGCCCGACGAACTGACCGCGAAATATCGCGGCCGGGCGAAGGCGCGTTTTACCGGGAACTGAGCCGCCACCGGGGCGGCTCCGGGTTCACGAATGCGGATGGCGCCTTCTTCGCCACCCTTTCCGCGACCCTGCTGGCATCTTCCGAAACCGTCCGATATCTGCGATCAAGTGCCGGCGCGACGACCCGGATGCCGGGGCAGATTCGCCGGAAGGCGGAAGGTTTCACCAGCAGCGCGCGACCGGAGGAGCGGAAGCGATGACGGAGGAGGCACCGGAACAGGGCAGGGCGGGCCGGTGGCGGCATGCGGTGCCGGTCCTTCTGGGTCTGGGGCTGTTCGTGCTGGGCGTGGTGGCGCTTTTCCGGATGCTCAGGCCGGTGCGGGCCGAGGATATCTTCGCGCAAGTCCACGCGACCCCCTGGGCCACGCTTGCCGGGGCCGGTGCGGCAACCTTCCTCGCCTATGTGGCGCTGATCGGTTACGACTGGTCGGCGCTGCGCTACCTGGGCCGGAAGATACCGCTGCGCATCGTCGCCGTCGGCGGGTTTCTGGGCTACAGCTTCGGCAACACGGTGGGGGTCGCGATCCTGTCCGGGGGGGCGGTGCGCTATCGCATCTACTCGGCCTTCGGGCTCAATGCCTTCGAGGTGGCCACCGTCTCGACCTTCGTGGCGCTGGCCTTCGGTTTCGGCATCACGGTGGTGGGGCTGGGTGCGCTGGCGCTGCAGCCCGACGCGCTGGCCTCCATCCTGCCGCTGTCGGCCGCGGCGACGCGGCTGTGGTCGCTGGCCGGGATGGGGGCGCTGGTCGGGGGGCTCGCCTGGCTCTCGTTCACCGGCAAGACCCTGCGCATCCGCGGCTTCGAGCTGTCAGCGCCCAGCCCCGGCATCCTGTTCGGGCAGCTCGGCTTCACCCTGGCCGACACCGCCATGGCGGCGCTGACGCTCTATCTGCTGCTGCCTCCGGGGGCGCCGGACTTCGTGCCCTTCCTGGCGCTGTTTTCGGCAGCGGTGATGATCGGCGTGCTCAGTCACGTGCCCGGCGGGGTGGGCGTGTTCGAAACAGCCGTGCTGGCGGCGATGCCCGCGGATGTGCCGCTTGAGCATGTGGCGGCCGCGCTGCTGCTTTACCGGGTGATCTACTATTTCGTGCCCTTCGGGCTGGCGCTGGCCTTCGTGGCCATGAACGAGGCCCGCCTTGCCGGCGGTGCGATCACGCGGTTGCTGGGCGACGTGCCCGAACCGCTGCGGCCGGTGCTGCGCTCGGCGATCTCGGCGGCGCCGGCGCTGGCCGGGCTGACCGCCTTCGGGCTGGGAAGCTACCTGCTGCTGGCCTCGCTGATGCCGTCGGTGCGGCCCGACGAGATCGCCCCCGACGACCTGCTGGCCGCCATCCTCCTTGAGGGCGGGGCGATCCTGTCCGCGGTGCTGGGCGTGCTGCTGCTGATCCTTTCGCAGGGGCTGGCGCGTCGGGTCTCGGGCGCCTTCTGGCTGACCCAGGTGGCGCTGGCCATCGGCGCGGTGGCGGCGCTGCTCAACGGACGCGACGTGGAAAGCGCGCTGCTGCTGTTCGGAACGGCGCTGGTGCTGGCCCCGTTCCGGCGAGAATTCCACCGCTCGGCGCGGCTGACACGCGGGGTGTTCAGCCCCGGCTGGGTGATCCTCGTGGCCGGGCTGGTGGCGGGGGCGACCACGTTCTTCTTCTTCATGCACGAGGTGACGCCCTATTCCATCGGCAGCTGGATCGAGTTTTCCAGCGCCGCGAACACCCCGCGGGCGTTGCGGGCGGGGCTGGCGGCGTCGGCGCTGCTGCTGGCGGCGACCGTCTGGATCGCGACCCAGCCCGCGCGGGCCCACAGCCGCGCGCCCACCGCCGACGCCCTGGACCGGGCCGCCGACATTATCGCCCGGCAGGACGATCCCGGCGCCAACCTCGCCCTGAGCGGGGACAAGGCTCTGTTCTTCAGCGACGGAGAGGATGCGTTCGTGATGTACGCGACGCGGGGCAACCGCTGGATCGCCCTTGGCGACCCGGTCGGCCCGGACCGTTCGGTGGCGTCCCTGTCATGGGCCTTCCTGGAAGAGGCCTATGGCAATTCGGCGCGGCCGATCCTGCACCAGATATCCGACCGCTACCTGTCGCTGTGGGTCGAGATGGGGTTTTCGGTCCAGAAGATCGGCGACGAGGCGGTGGTGCGCCTGCCCGGCTTCTCGCTCTACGGCACCGGGTTCGAACCCCTGCGCCACATGCACGCGCGTGCGCAGCAGGACGGACTGCGCGCCCAGATCCTCGACCCGCCCCACGATCCCGCCCTGTTCGCCGAGCTGAAGGCGGTCGCGGATGCGCAGCCGGACGGCGGGGCCGGGCGCGAGGCGGGGTTTTCGGTGGGGCGGTTCGACCCGGGATACCTGGGCCGCTTCCCCGTCGCGGTCATTCGGCGCGAGGGTCGGGCGGTGGCCTTTGCCAGCCTGCTGACCGCGGGGCAGGGGCGGCGGGTCGCGATCGATCTGCTGCGCTATCTGCCCGGGCAGGACGCGCAGCGCGTCATGGCATTCCTGTTCACCGAGGCGATCCTGCACTTCCGCCAGCGGGGCGCGCAGGAGTTCAGCCTCGGGCTTGCGCCGCTGCCCGGTTTCGAGGCCCGCCGCGGCACGCGGCTGTGGAACCGTTTCGGCGCGGTACTGTTCCGCCACGGCGGCGCTTTCCCCGATTTCGAAAGCCTGCGCGCCTTCAAGCAGACATTCCGGCCCGAATGGCGGGCGCGCCACATCGCGGTGCCGCCGGGTGTTCTGCCGCTGGTGGCGCTGCGCGACGTGGCGATGCTGATCGCCGCCGATGCATCACCGGGGCGGACATCTTTCCGGCGCCGTTGAATGTGCCTAGACTGCGCGCAATTCGAAAAGGACAAACCCTGGAAACGAAAGGAAACGGGCAGGTGAAACAGGCAACGAGGAAATGCTTGTCGGCAACTGCGATTGCGGCGGCCCTCGGCGCGGGATCGGCGGCCTCGGCGGGCTCTACCCTGCAGAAGGTGGGCGACGTGCTGCAGGTGGTTATTCCGGGCGCGGCCGCGGTCTGTTCGGTCCGGCAGGACGATCTGGCCCCCTTCGCCGGACGGCTGGTGGGGCAGATCGCGGTGACCCAGGCGTTCAAGCACGGGCTGGGAGACAGGTCCATCAACCGCCGCCCGAACGGGGAGTCGAAGGGATTTCCCTCGGCGCATACGGGGGCGGCGTTCTATGGCGCGAGCTACCTGTCGCGCAGCTGTCTGACCACGCCGGGTCAGAAGACGGTGGCCTACGGGCTGGCGGCGCTGGTCGGTGCCTCGCGGGTTGCCAGCGACAAGCACGACCTGACGCAGGTGGCGGCCGGGGCGCTGCTGGGGGTCATGTTCGACCGGGTCGACGTAAGCTGGGACGGCAACCGGCTGGGCATCGGCTGGCGGCGCGACTTCTGAGCGCTCCACGGGGTGCTGCGCGGGCCATCCGGCCCAGTCACGACCTTGCCGGAGAACGCCGGCGAACGAAGGAATCTTGCGCCCGGCCCTTGAAATCCGCCGGCTGACGGTGGAAACCGCTGGCAGGGGCCGGCCCGCACCGGCGCACAGACGAGGAGCCCAGACCATGCCGCACTACCGATCCAGACGATCCACCCATGGCCGCAACATGGCCGGAGCCCGCGGGTTGTGGCGCGCCACCGGCATGACCGATGCCGATTTCGGCAAGCCGATCATCGCGGTGGTCAACTCCTTCACCCAGTTCGTGCCCGGCCATGTGCACCTGAAGGATCTGGGCCAGATGGTCGCGCGCGAGATCGAGGCCGCCGGCGGCGTCGCCAAGGAGTTCAACACCATCGCGGTGGATGACGGCATCGCCATGGGCCATGACGGGATGCTCTATTCGCTGCCCTCGCGCGAGATCATCGCCGATTCGGTGGAATACATGGTCAATGCGCACTGCGCCGACGCGATGGTGTGCATCTCCAACTGCGACAAGATCACGCCGGGCATGATGATGGCGGCGATGCGGCTGAACATCCCGACCATCTTCATCTCGGGCGGGCCGATGGAGGCCGGAAAGGTCACCGTGGGCGAGCTGGATCGCGCGGTCGATCTGGTGGATGCCATGATCGCCGCCGCCGATGATAGCTATACCGACGACGAGGTGCGCCAGTTCGAGGAAAACGCCTGCCCCACCTGCGGGTCGTGTTCGGGCATGTTCACCGCCAATTCCATGAACTGCCTGGCCGAGGCGCTGGGGCTGGCGCTGCCCGGTAACGGCTCGATGCTGGCCACCCATGCCGACCGCAAGGCGATGTTCCTCGAAGCCGGCCGGCGCATCGTCGAGATCACGAAACGCCACTACGAGGGCGACGAGCCCGGCTTCCTGCCGCGTGAAATCGCCACCCGCGAGGCGTTCGAGAACGCCATGAGCCTGGATATCGCCATGGGCGGGTCCACCAACACCGTGCTGCACCTGCTGGCGATTGCCCATGAGGGCGAGGTGGATTTCACCCTGGCCGATATCGACCGGCTCAGCCGCAAGGTGCCGGTGCTGTGCAAGGTGGCGCCGTCCAAACCCGACGTGCACATGGAGGATGTGCACCGCGCCGGTGGCATCATGGGCATCCTCGGCGAGATGCAGCGCGCCGGGCTGATCCATGGCGATGCGCGCACGGTCCATGCCGACACCCTGGCGCGGGCGCTGGCGAAATGGGACGTGATGCAGACCAACGACCCGGCGGTCGAGGAATTCTACCGCGCCGCGCCGGGCGGGGTGCGCTCGCTCGAGGCCTTCAGCCAGTCCAACCGCTATCGCGAACTGGACCGCGACCGGCAGGGCGGCGTGATCCGTTCGGCCGAACATCCGTTCTCGGCCGATGGCGGGCTGGCGGTACTGCACGGCAACATTGCCGAGCGCGGCTGCATCGTGAAAACCGCCGGGGTGGACGAGTCGATCCTGAAATTCGCAGGCCCCGCGCATGTGTTCGAAAGCCAGGATGACGCGGTCAACGGCATCCTCACCGGCAAGGTCAAGGCCGGGGAGGTGGTGGTGATCCGCTATGAAGGGCCGCAGGGCGGGCCGGGCATGCAGGAGATGCTCTACCCCACCTCCTACCTGAAATCGAAGGGGCTGGGGAAGGAATGCGCGCTGGTCACCGACGGGCGGTTCTCGGGGGCGACCTCGGGCCTTTCCATCGGCCATGTCAGCCCCGAGGCGGCCGAAGGCGGCATGATCGGGCTGGTGGAAACCGGCGACATGATCGAAATCGACATCCCCGCCCGCCGCATCCACCTTGCCGTGGACAAGGCAACCCTGGAGGCCCGCCGCGCCGCCCGGGGGCCGCTGCCCTGGGGGCCGGCCGCACCGCGCCCGCGGGCGGTGTCCACGGCGCTGAAGGCCTATGCGCTGCTGGCCTCGTCGGCCGACAAGGGCGGCGTGCGGATCCTGCCCGAAGGGCGCTGAGGCCGGGCCAAGGCGTTTCGAAACGCCTTGGCCCGGCTCTACGACAGCGCGCCGGTACGGAAAAGACGAACCTTCAGCCCGCCATGGGGCACCGGCGGCCCCTGCTCGACGAAGGGCAGGCCGGTGGCCCGCGCCAGCCCGACATCGCTGGTGACAAGCCCGACCCGCCAGCCGGAAAACCCGGCACGCAGCCGTTCGCCCAGCGTGGCGTAAAGCGCAAACAGCAGCTTCCGGTTGCCGATGCGCGCCCCATAGGGCGGGTTGACCATGACCAGCCCCGGCGGCCCGTCCGGCGCAACCAGATCCGAAATCGCCTGACGGCGAAAACCGCACAGTTCCGCCACCCCTGCACGCCCGGCATTGGCTTCGGCTGCGCGAACGGCGCCATCGTCGCGATCGAAGCCGAAAAACCGCATGGGCGGCACCCGCGCGGCCCCGCCCGGCCGCATCTCCGCCCAGGCCCCGGCATCGAAGCCGGCCAGCTGTTCGAACGCAAAGCTCCTCGACCGCCCCGGCGCCAGCCCCGAGGCAATCTCCGCCGCCTCGATCACGAAGGTCCCCGATCCGCACATCGGATCGGCGACCGGCTCCTCCCCCCGATAGCCGCACTGACGCAGGAAAAGCGCGGCCAGCGTCTCGCGCAGGGGCGCCTTGCCGACCGCCACTTTGTGACCGCGCCGATGCAGGCCCTCGCCCGAACTGTCGATGCTGAGCACCACCAGATCATCATCAATCCGCGCCTTGACCTGCACGGGAGCATCGGCGGAAACCGGGGCGCCCAGCTCCTCGGCGATGGCCCGCTCGATCCGCTGCTTCGCCGCACCGGCGTGATAGATCCGCGACCGGCGGCAGGTCACCTCGACCCGCACCGGAACATCCGGGCGCAATACCCCGCGCCACGCAAACCGGCGCGCCCGCTTGTTCAGCTGCGCAAGATGAAAGGCCCGAAACGACCCGATCCGCACCAGAACCCGGCCCGCACCGCGCAGAACCAGGTTGGCGCGCCACACCTCCGGCCAGCCACCCCGAAACACGACGCCACCAGCCACGGCACGGACGTCGGCGAACCCGGCCTCGCGAACCTCTTCGGCCAGAACCTCCTCCAGCCCCGGAGGCGCTACCGCGAAGAGCTCGAACCGCCCGCCTTCATCCGCCATGGCAAACCTTCACCCGGCACTCCCTTCATCTCGCGAAAAATACTCCGGGGGGCGCGGGGGGCAGCGCCCCCCGCCCGATCCGTCACGCAGCAGACC
>JALTNO010000327.1 GCA_027000645.1 Paracoccaceae bacterium
GCCGACAGCCGCAACTCGCGCATGGCGAACAATATGCGCCGGTGAACGGGTTTCAGGCCGTCCCGGGCATCGGGTAGCGCCCTGTGCATGATGGTGGACAGGGCATAGGTCAGGTAGCGTTCGCCGATCGCGCGGCGCAGGGGTTCGGATATTTCCTGCCCTCTGTCCGGCAACTTCATGTTGGGGTCATCCACGGTGTCGGTCATAGATGCTGTGATACGCGCCTCGACGCGCAGGGTAAAGCCGCACCACGAGGTTATCCACGGCAAATCGACCCTGCCCTTCGACCCTGCCCTGCCCGCGACACGAGGCCGGCGGAAAAATTTCCCTTTTGCCCGCGCACCGTCATGATCTAACGTCCGGCGAAGGGCAGGAAACGGCGCGATCATGAACGGCAGGACAATTCTCATCACCGGATGTTCCAGCGGCATCGGACTGGACGCGGCGCGGGGCCTGAAGGCGCGCGGCTGGCGCGTCTTCGCCTCATGCCGCAAGGCGGAGGACTGCGCGCGGCTGCGTGCCGAAGGCTTCGAGAGTCCGCGCATCGACTACACCGAGCCCGCCAGCATCGAAACCGGGCTGGCCGAGGTTCTGGAGGCCACCGGCGGGCGGCTGGACGCGCTGTTCAACAACGGCGCCCATGGCCTGCCCGGCGCGGTGGAAGACCTGCCCACCGAAGCCCTGCGCCAGATCTTCGAGACCAACTTCTTCGGCTGGCACGACCTGACCCGGCGGGTGATCCCGGTGATGCGCGCGCAAGGGACGGGGCGCATCGTGCAGAATTCCTCGATTCTGGGCTTCATCGCCTTTCCGTGGCGGGGCGCCTATGTGGCGACGAAATTCGCCCTTGAGGGGCTGAGCAACACGCTGCGTCTGGAACTGAGGGACAGCGGAATCCATGTCATCCTGATCGAGCCCGGGCCGATCACCTCGCGCATCCGCGAAAACTCGATCCCCTGGTTCGAACGCTTCATCGACTGGGAACACTCGGCCCTGCGCGAGAGATACGAAAAAAACCTGCTCAAGCGCCTCTATGAAAGCCGTGGCCCGGACCGGTTCGAGCTGCCCCCGTCAGCAGTGACCGCAAAGCTGATCCATGCGCTCGAATCGCCGCGTCCGAAATCGCATTACCGGGTGACGACGCCCACGCATCTGGCCGCGTTCCTGCGCCGCATCCTTTCGACCCGCGCCATCGACCGGATCCTTTCCCGCCTCTGAAGAAAAAAGCGGGTCGCAATTTCCGCCGGGGCGGTTTAGACCGGGGACAACGGACGAACGCGCGGAATTCGGCATGAACGATCCTCTCTATACCCTCATCCTCGTGGCCATGCTGGCCGTGGTCGTGGTGCTGGCCATCGGCATCGGCGGGTTCGCCAAGGGCGGCAGGTTCAACGCCAAGTATGGCAACCTGATGATGCGCCTGCGCATCCTGTTCCAGGCCATCGCGGTGGTGCTGATCGTTCTCTACGTCTATCTGCGCACCCGCAGCGGATAACGGTCGATGGTCGTCCTGAACAGAATCTACACACGCACGGGCGATGCCGGGGATACCGCGCTTGGCGACGGTCGTCGCGTGCCCAAACACGCCGCCCGCGTGAACGCCTATGGCACCGTGGATGAACTCAATGCCTTCGTCGGCGTTGCCCGGCTCGAAGTCGGGGATGACGACGACATGGATGAGGCGCTTTCGCGCATCCAGAACGACCTGTTCGACCTTGGCGCCGATCTGTGCCGCCCAGACCGAGAGCGCGATGCCCAGGCCGACCATCCGCCCCTGCGCATGGTTCCGGCCCAGGTCGAGCGGCTCGAGATCGAGATCGACGCCATGAATGCCGGGCTGGAGCCGCTGCGCAGCTTCATCCTTCCCGGCGGCTCGCCGCTGGCGGCGCAACTGCATGTGTGCCGCACCATTGCCCGCCGGGCCGAGCGGCTTGCCGTGGAACTGGCCGCGGAAGAAGACGTGAACCCGGCCGCGATCAAGTACCTCAACCGGCTGAGCGACTGGTTCTTCGTCGCCGCGCGGGTGGCCAACAATGGCGGGGTGGACGACATCCTCTGGGTTCCGGGCGCCAACCGCTAGGCTTGTCGCTTCTTGCCGCATTCCTCCGGCCCGGCGCGCACAGGCGATCAGGGCATGCACCCGCCCTCCGCCGGGCGATCGGTCAAATCCGGCCAGGCGCGACATGCTCCGGGCGCGCAGCCCCCGGAATTCATCCGGTATCCACCCGCTTCCCCGGCGCCGCCCGGAAACATTCTCGCAATATTGTTGCGCGATAGCGGCGAAACGCGACGTCGTTGAGCGCTAACGTGACGATTTTGCCCTGTTACGGCGCCGTTTCTGCCGGTATCTGTGCCGCGAGAACAATCCGGGAGTCGCCTGGGCGGCTTGCCGAACTGGTAAGGAGAGAACGCGAAGATGAAGGTCCTTGTGCCCGTCAAGCGCGTGATCGACTACAACGTGAAAGTCCGCGTCCGCGCGGATGGCAGCGGTGTCGATCTCGCCAACGTGAAGATGTCGATGAACCCCTTCGACGAGATCGCCGTGGAAGAGGCCATCCGCCTGAAGGAAGCCGGCAAGGCCGACGAGATCGTCGTCGTGTCCATCGGCGTCAAGCAGGCGCAGGAAACCCTGCGCACCGCCCTGGCCATGGGCGCCGACCGGGCGATCCTGGTGGTGGCGGCCGATGACGTTCACACCGATATCGAACCGCTGGCGGTGGCCAAGATCCTGGCCAGGGTCGTGGAAGAGGAACAGCCCGGCCTCGTCCTTGCCGGCAAGCAGGCGATCGACAACGACATGAACGCCACCGGCCAGATGCTGGCGGCGCTGCTGGGCTGGAGCCAGGCCACCTTCGCCAGCGAACTGAACATCGAGGGCGATCACGCGCTGGTCACTCGCGAGGTGGATGGCGGGCTCCAGACCATCCGGGTGAAACTGCCCGCGATCGTCACCGTGGACCTGCGCCTGAACGAGCCGCGCTATGCATCGCTGCCCAACATCATGAAGGCCAAGAAGAAGCCGCTGGAAGAAAAGACCGCCGCCGATTACGGGGTGGACGTTTCGCCGCGGCTCGAAGTCGTCAAGACCGAGGAGCCGCCGGCGCGCGCGGCCGGCATCATCGTGGGTTCGGTGGACGAACTGGTCGGTAAACTCAAGGAAGCGGGGGTCGTGTGATGGCTGTTCTTCTTCTTGCCGAAGTCAACAACGGCGAGCTGGCGCTGGACGCCACCGCCAAGGCCGTGACTGCGGCGCGCCAGCTTGGTGACGTCACTGTTCTGGCCGCCGGCGCCCATGCCGCCGCAGCGGGCGAAGCGGCCGCAAAGATCGACGGCGTGAAAAAGGTCCTGGTGGCCGAGGATCCCTCGCTGGGCCACCGGCTGGCCGAGGCCACCGCGGCGCTGATCGTGTCGCTGGCCGGCGACTATGACCACATCGTTGCCCCGGCCACCACCGATGCCAAGAACGTGATGCCGCGCGTGGCTGCCCTGCTGGACGTGATGGTGATTTCGGATGTCTCCGGCATCGTTGACGCCGACACCTTCGAACGCCCGATCTACGCCGGCAATGCGGTACAAACGGTACGCTCGAAAGATCCGAAAAAGGTCGTGACCATCCGCACCTCGACCTTCGACGCCGCCGGAGAGCAGGCCCCGGCCCCGGTGGAAACCGTTTCGGCCGTGGCCGATCCGGGCCTGTCGGAATGGGTCGAGGACAAGGTGGCCGAAAGCGACCGCCCCGAGTTGACCTCGGCCAAGGTGGTGGTCTCGGGCGGCCGCGGCGTGGGCTCGGAAGAGAATTTCGCCCTGATCGAGAAACTGGCCGACAAGCTGGGCGCGGCAGTGGGCGCCTCGCGCGCGGCGGTCGATTCGGGCTATGCTCCGAACGACTGGCAGGTGGGCCAGACCGGCAAGGTCGTCGCCCCCGAACTTTACGTCGCCGTGGGGATCTCGGGCGCGATCCAGCACCTTGCGGGGATGAAGGATTCGAAGATCATCGTCGCCATCAACAAGGACGAAGAGGCGCCGATCTTCCAGGTTGCCGATTACGGCCTTGTCGCCGACCTGTTCCAGGCGGTGCCGGAACTGATCGAAAAGCTGGACTGAGGCGGCAACCGGGCCCCGGCCCCACCGCGGCCCCTTCGAGCCGTGCAGGAACGCGAAAGGCCCGCCCCGGAGGCGGGCCTTTTCCGGTTCAGAGATGCCGCTCCAGCACCGCGGCAAGACAGGCGGCAATATCCCGGTGGGTCGCAGGTCCCACCAGATGCGCCGCCGCCGGAGCGGATGCAGCGCGCGCCGACATGTCACCCAGCTCGCCGGCCAGGCCCGCTCCCGTCACCTCGACCGTGACCAGCTCGGCCGCATCCCGGCGCAGGACATTGACGGCCTCGTCGGCGACAAAAAGCGGATCAGGCCCAAGCACCGAATCCATGCTCTCCCGGTAGCGCAGCCAGAGGAGGCAGACCGGGCGGCCGATCGCGCGGATCTTCAGGCGCATCCGCGCCAGCCAGGCCTGTTCCAGTTCGCTCCGGACAAGGGCAAAGCGGTCCTCCGAGACCGCCCGCAACGCGCCCAGCATGTGACGCGTGAAGTGGAACTCGGTGAAATCCACCTCCGGGTAGATCGCGGTCAGGATCTGCGAAGCCGCCAGAAAGCGGTCATTGCGCCGGGGATGGACCCGGTAGAACCGGTTGGACATGTTCTGCGCGCCCGGCAGCTGGATCACCACCATCTGGGCCCCTTGCGCGACGCGCATCGTCTCGGGGTCGTGAATGAAGGCGTCAAGCCCCGCATTGACGCAGCCCAGATTGACGCATACCCGCCCCAGCGCCTCTTCCACGAGGGCGGGGAACGGCGCCTCGACGAACCGCCCGAAGGTCTCCGCCCCGCCCAGAAAGGCCAGGTAGGGCCCGTCCAGATCGCGCCGCGGCCCGCGTACCAGCAACCGCGATATCCCGTAACGGCATGTCGGTCCCCCGAGCGCCGCCGCACCCGTTGATTCGTAGCTCATCTCTCCCACCGATCTTGTTCACCCGGGGCGATTCTGGGCTTGCAATTCTTTCCATTCCGCTAATCTTCGCATTTGCAGAAACTTGTCGCGGGCCATCCCTCTTTCCCCGGCCCGGACGGCCCGGTAAGGTTCGAGCGAACAATCGAGAGGCTGGGTTCATGGAGATCGGAAAAATCGGGGTGATCGGCGCCGGGCAGATGGGCAACGGCATCGCCCATGTGATGGCGCTGGCGGGATATGACGTGATCATGTCCGACGTGAGCCAGGAGGCGCTCGACCGCGCCATGGCCACCATCCGCAAGAACATGTCCCGTCAGGCATCGCGCGGAAAGATCTCGCAGGCCGAGATGGAGGCCGCGCTGGCACGAATCACGCCGACGCTGAGCCTGCCCGACATCGGCGCCGCCGACCTGGTGATCGAGGCGGCGACCGAACGCGAAAGCATCAAGCAGGCGATCTTCGAGGATCTCCAGCCGCACCTGCAGCCGCACACGATCCTGACCTCGAACACCTCGTCGATCTCGATCACCCGCCTGGCCAGCCGCACCGACCGGCCCGAACGGTTCATGGGCTTTCACTTCATGAATCCGGTGCCGGTGATGCAGCTGGTCGAACTGATCCGCGGCATCGCCACGGATGAGGCCACCTACAAGACCTGCCTCGGCGTGGTCGAGCGCCTGGGCAAGACCGCAGCCAGCGCCGAGGACTTCCCCGGCTTCATCGTCAACCGCATCCTGATGCCGATGATCAACGAAGCCGTCTACACGCTATACGAAGGGGTGGGCAACGTGCGCTCCATCGACCAGTCGATGCGGCTGGGCGCGAACCACCCGATGGGGCCGCTGGAGCTGGCCGACTTCATCGGTCTGGACACCTGCCTTGCGATCATGAATGTCCTCCATGACGGGCTGGCCGATACCAAGTACCGCCCCTGCCCGCTGCTGACCAAATATGTCGAGGCCGGCTGGCTGGGCCGCAAGACGCAACGCGGATTCTACGACTACCGGGGAGAAACTCCGGTTCCGACGCGGTAAGACATCTTCACTGTCGCCGGCCGCGACCATTTTCGCCTGCGGAGGCACCCGCCCTTCCCCGGACGGCCACGCAGACACCCGCGCCGCCGCAGCATCAGCGGATCATTCCTTCATCTTGCCGCAAGTACTCCGGGGGCGCGGGGGCAGAGCCCCCGCTCCTCCCCGGGCCACCATCAGGTATTGAACAGGAAATGCATCACGTCGCCGTCCTGCACCACGTAGGACTTGCCCTCGGACCGCATCCGTCCGGCCTCTTTCGCGCCCTGTTCGCCGCCGAAGGTCACGAAATCCTCGTACGAGATCGTCTCGGCGCGGATGAACCCCTTTTCGAAATCGCCATGAATCACGCCCGCCGCCTGCGGTGCCAGCGTGCCCTTCCTGATCGTCCAGGCACGGGCCTCCTTCGGCCCCACGGTAAAGAAGGTCTCCAGCTGCAACAGCTCGTAGCCCGCGCGGATCAGGCGATCCAGCCCGGCTTCCTTCAGCCCCATTTCTTCCAGGAACATCTGCGCCTCGTCGGGATCGAGCTGGCTGATCTCCTCCTCGATCCGGGCCGAGATGATCACATGGGCATTGCCTTCGGCCGCCGCCATCCGCGCCACCTTGTCGGACCACCGGTTTCCCGTCGCCGCGTCTTCCTCGCCCACATTGCAGACATAAAGAACCGGCTTGGTCGTCAGCAGCTGAAGATTGCGCCAGGCGCGGGCGTCCTCGGCCTCCACCTCGACCGTCCGGGCGGGCCTGCCCGCCTCCAGCGCCGCCTGCGCCGCTTTCAGAAGCCGCTCCTGCTGCACCGCTTCCTTGTCGCCGCCGCGTATCTTGCGCGACAGGTTGGCAAGCCGCTTCTCGATACTTTCCAGGTCCGCCAGCATCAACTCGGTCTCGATGGTCTCGGCATCGGCTACCGGATCGACGCGGCCTTCCACATGGGTCACGTCGCCATCCTCGAAGCAGCGCAGCACATGGGCAATGGCATCCACCTCGCGGATGTTGTGCAGGAACTGGTTGCCCAGCCCTTCGCCTTTCGACGCCCCCTTCACCAGCCCGGCGATGTCCACGAAGGTCATCCGCGTCGGGATGACCTGCCGCGAGCCCGCGATTTCGGCCAGCCGCTCCAGCCGCGCATCGGGCACGGCCACCTCGCCGACATTGGGCTCGATGGTGCAGAAAGGAAAATTCGCGGCCTGCGCCGCCGCCGTTCGCGTCAATGCATTGAACAAGGTGGACTTCCCCACGTTCGGAAGCCCGACGATCCCCATCCTGAAACCCATCTGCCAGCCCTTTCCCGGATTGTGACGGCGCATCTATGTAAGGCGGCGGGGCGGGGTCAACCCCTGCCCGGCATGAGGGCCAGCCAAAACGTTCAAACCGCTGGTCCGCCCCCGGCCCGGTCGCGGCAACGCACCGCCGACAGGCGCCGTAGAACCGCGCCGGAACCGCGGCAGGAAGGAATGCAGGCCTTGCAATCGGTGCCCCGCTGCTCCATCTGCATGCGACGAAACCCCGGGCAGGAGCCGAAGATGAAGAACATGCAGATCAGGATGACCGGAAGAACCCTCGCCGCGGCCGCGCTGGTGTCGGCCGCAACCATGGCCTCGCCCGCGCCGGCCGCGGCTCAGGAACTCGTTCTCGGCGCCGGGGCGGCGGATTTCTCGTTCAGCGGCGCGAAAGACGGTGGTTTCCTTGCCCTGGAATACCGGGCCGCGCCGTTCCGCTCGGGTCCGCGATCCGGCCTCGGCCTGGCCGCCTCGATCAACGTGGACCGGCGGGGGGATGCCTTCGTCGGCTTCGGTCTTTCCTTCCTGTACGAGCTGAACCAGTCCTGGTTCATCGAAGCCAGCGTAATGCCCGGCTTCTTTTCCCCGAATCTTTCGGTCAACGACCTGGGCAACTCCTTCGAGATTCGCAGCCTTGCGAGCGTCGGCTACCGACTGGACGAAAACAACGCCCTCTCCCTTGCCCTGACTCATGCGTCCAATGCGGGAACCGGACGGATCAACCCCGGCGTCAACGCCCTGCTTCTGCGCTGGCACCGGCGCCTCTAGAACCGCCGCGGGGCGGGCGCCATGCCGGGGCCGGGATTGATTTCCCCGCGAACATTGGGCACATCGGTTCCGACAACATCGAAAGATCCGCCATGACCCGAATTGACGCCAAGTTCGCCGAGCTGAACGCCTCCGGCCGCAAAGCCTTTGTCGCCTACGTGATGGCGGGCGATCCCGACTACGACACCTCTCTGGAGATCGTGAAGGGCCTGCCCGGCGCGGGCGTGGACATCATCGAACTGGGCATCCCCTTCACCGACCCCATGGCGGACGGCCCGACCATCCAGCTTGCCGGTCAGCGCGCCCTGGAGGGCGGGCAGACGCTTCAGAAGACGCTCGACATGGCGGCCGCGTTTCGCGAGACGGATGACACCACCCCGATCGTGATGATGGGCTACTACAACCCGATCTACAACCGCGGCGTGGACAGGTTCCTGGCGGATGCAAGGGCCGCCGGGGTCGACGGGCTGATCGTCGTGGACCTGCCGCCCGAGGAAGACGACGAACTGTGCATCCCGGCACAAGAGGCGGGGCTGAACTTCATCCGCCTGGCCACGCCCACCACCGATGATGCACGCCTGCCGAAGGTGCTGCAGAACACCTCCGGTTTCGTCTATTACGTCTCGATCACCGGCATCACCGGCGCGGCCGAGGCCCAGGCGGCCGAAGTCGCCCCCGAGGTCGCGCGGATCAAGGCGGCGACGGATCTTCCGGTGATCGTCGGCTTCGGCATCAACACCCCCGACAAGTCGCGGGCCATCGCCAGCATCGCCGACGGCGCCGTGGTCGGATCGGCCATCGTCGCCAGGATCGGCGAGGGCAGGCCGGTCTCCGAAGTGCTGGATTTCGTCCGCAGCCTTGCAGATGGCGCCCATTCCGCCTGAAGCGCCACGCTCGTCGCCCCTCCCGGATTTGACCGGTATCAAGTCGCCCCCGTCCGCGGGCCGCTATCATCGCCGGAAAGCGGCTGCATGGCACTACGGGGCGGGCACCGGTCAACCGAAACGGGGAGAGTGAAATGCGCATTCTGATGGCGGCGCTTGCCAGAACCTTCCGGGACCGCCTGCAGATCGTGGTGGCCGTCAGCCTTGCCCTCAACTACCTCGCGCTGGACTACATCCTTCTGACCCAGAGCACCACGCCACGGATCATGGCGACCCAGAACACCGCCCTTTTCAACGGCGCCCTCATCGCGCTGAGCGTGGCGACGGCGGTGCTGTTCGGTCTGTCGGGGGCGGCAATGGCGCAGGCGCTCCGAACACGGGGGCGGGCCGGGACCGGAGCCATGCCCGGCACCGCTGCCGGAGGCCTGACCGCGGCGGTGGCCAGCGGCTGCCCGGTCTGCGGTGCCTGGCTGCTGCCGCTTCTGGGCATTGCCGGCTCGCTGGCGGCGTTCCCGCTGCAGGGGCTCGAGATCCGGCTCCTGGCGATCGCGCTGCTCGGCTTTTCCCTGACCCGTTCGGCGCAGATGATCGCGGGGACATGCCCGCCGGAACGGAGGATGCGCCGCCGGATCACCGGCCTTGCCGTGATCGCCGCGGCCATCGCCACGCTGTATCTGCTGCCCCTCGTCCCGGACCGCTACAAGCTGACCTTCCAGCGCGACGGCATCACCGCCCCCACGGCCGAGGATCTGGCGCTGGAACGCCGGTTCGCGGCACTGCCCGAACAGGTATTGCCCGCCGAAGGCTTCACCATCGACGCCAACTTCGGCAATATCGGCTACCGGCTGGTCGAGGGAGGGGTGATCGACTTCGACAAGTTCGCCGCCCTCTACGAGAAGGCCGGCCGCCCCCTGAGCGCAGAGCAGCGGCGCATCTTCGATCCCGAAGGGCTGGACGCCCCGATCACGATCACCCGCGACAACGCCTATTTCCTGCTCAACCTGTTCTGGGCCTTCGGTCTGGCCAACGACAACCCGATTCTCACCGACGGCAAACTGAAAAGCTACGGCGCCGGGCGGATCGGCGATTTCGCTTCGACCGGCGGATGGACCATCGCCCGACGGCCGCTCGACGAGATATTCGCCGCCAGCCGCCTGGTCACCTTGAGCGACGAACAGCAGGCCCGCCTTCTGCGCGTGGCCGAGACGACCTTCCGCCCCTGCTGCGGCAACTCCACCGCCTTTCCCGACTGCAACCACGGCATGGCGCTGCTGGGGGTGCTGGAGATGCTCGCCGCCACCGGCGCAAGCGAAGACGAACTCTACGAGGCCGCCAGGAGTTTCAACACCTTCTGGTTTCCCGATCAGGCCATCGACGTGGCCGCCTTCTTCCTGGTCACCCAGGATCGCGACTTTTCCGAAGTCGATCCCCGAACCTTCGTCAGCGAACAGTATTTCTCGGGCCGGGGCTGGAGCCTCGTCAAGGGCTGGCTCGATTCGAACCTGGGCCCCGTTACCCGGTCGGGAGCGACGGGGGGTGGTTGCGGTGTCTGACAGCCGCCGGAAAAGGCGCGGAAACGCCCGCAAGACACTCATTGCCCAAACTGCCCATGATTGGTAATGGCGCCTTACCAATTCAGCGGGAATCGCCATCATGACCGTCATCACCTGCATCGAAGATCTCAAACAGCTCTATGAACGCCGCGTGCCGCGCATGTTCTATGACTATGCCGAAAGCGGCAGCTGGACCGAACAGACCTTTCGCGACAACGTGTCCGACTTCCGGGACATCCGCCTGCGCCAGCGCGTCGCCGTGGACATGACCGGCCGCAGCACCGCATCGCAGATGATCGGGCAGGACGTGGCCATGCCCGTGGCTCTGGCGCCGGTGGGACTGACCGGGATGCAACACGCCGATGGCGAGATCAAGGCGGCGCTGGCAGCGCGCGATTTCGGAGTGCCCTTCACGCTCTCCACCATGTCGATCAACTCGATCGAGGAAGTCGCCGAGGCCACCGGCGCGCCCTTCTGGTTCCAGCTCTACACCATGAAGGATACCGACTACACCTCGCGCCTGATCCGGCGGGCGCGCGATGCGGGCTGCTCGGCGCTGGTCATCACGCTGGACCTGCAGATCCTCGGCCAGCGCCACAAGGATCTGAAGAACGGCCTCTCGGCCCCGCCGAAACTGACCCCGAAAACCATCGCCAACCTGATGACCAAATGGCGCTGGGGAATCGGGATGCTGGGGGCCCGGCGGCGCAATTTCGGCAACATCGTCGGCCATGTCCAGGGCATCTCCGACACCTCGTCGCTGGGGGCCTGGACGGCCGAGCAGTTCGACCCCGCGCTCGACTGGTCCAAGGTCGAAAAGCTGATGGAGCAATGGGACGGCAAGGTGATCCTCAAGGGCATCCTCGACCCGGAGGACGCGAAAATGGCCGTGAAGCTCGGCGCCGACGCCATCGTGGTGTCGAACCATGGCGGCCGCCAGCTCGACGGCGCGCTCAGTTCCATCCGCATGCTGCCGAAGATCATGGACGCGGTGGGCGGCGATATCGAGGTCCACCTCGACGGCGGCATCCGCACCGGCCAGGACGTCCTCAAGGCGGTCGCGCTGGGTGCCAGGGGCACCTATATCGGCCGCGCCTACATCTACGGGCTGGGGGCGCTGGGGCAGAAAGGCGTCACCAGGGCGCTCGAGATCATCCACCGCGAACTGGACCTTACCATGGCCTTCTGCGGAGAAAGGGAGGTTACCGACCTTGGCCGCCACAACCTGCTGATCCCCGAAGATTTCGAGGGCCGCTGGCAAGGCTGACCTGCCCCCTTCATCTTGCCGGAAGGGTCTATACCAGCTCAGTGTCTGAGCGGTTTCATTCTGCACGATTTGAGCAGGGTCTTGTAGAGGTCATTCTTGCGGTTGTTGAAGCGGAACTCGGTCTCCTTGA
>JALTNO010000328.1 GCA_027000645.1 Paracoccaceae bacterium
CAGGTGGCCGCAAGCGGCGTGACCATCAACAACCTGCTGCCGGGCATCCACGCCACCGACCGTGCCGATGCGCTGGACGAATCGGTGGCCCGCGCCGAGGGGATCACGATGGAAGAGGCGCGCGCGCGGCGTGCCGCGACCATTCCCGCCGGGCGCTACGGCACGCGGCAGGAATTCGGGGCGGTCTGCGCCTTCCTGTGTTCGCAGCACGCGGGCTATATCGTCGGGCAGAACATCCTCGTGGATGGCGGCGGGGTGAACCTGACCATGTAGCGCCGCGCCGTCAGGCGTGGCCGTGTCCGGCCGGGCCGGCCCGCCTCAGCCCGTGAGCAGGCGCGTGAGCACCCCCATGACCAGGGTGATCACCAGCGTGACGATCCACACCGTGCTGACCGCCGCGCCGGCCTGCGGGGCCGGCTGCGCCGCTTCTGCGGGGGCATAAAGCGCCACCACGATGCGCAGATACACGCCAAGCGCCAGAACCGAGTTCAGGATCGCCACCACAACCAGCCACAGGAAACCGGCATCCAGTGCGGCGCCGAACAGCAGCGCCTTGCCGAAAAAGCCGAACAGCGGCGGAATGCCGGTCAGCGACAGGAGAAAGACCGACATTGCCGCGGCCCGCGCCGGGGCGCGGCGGCCGAGGCCGCCAATGGCCTCCATGTCGCGCCCGCCGATCAGAACGATGGCGAAGGCGCCGATGTTCATGGCCGCATAGGCCGCGGCAAAGACGATCAGCGACTCCCGCGCCAGCGCGCCGCCCCCCACCGCCACCAGCCCCAGCAGGAAATAGCCCGACTGCGCCACCGAGGACCACGCCAGCAGCCGTACGAGATTGCTCTGCACCAGCGCGGCGAGATAGCCGTAGGTCATGGAGATGGCGGCGATCACCGCCACCGCCCATTGCCAGCCGGTCTGCACCGGCAGTGCGCTCAGCGCCTGTGCCAGCGCGAAGATCGCCGCCACCTTGGTGACCACGGACAGGAAGGCCGCCACCGAAACCGGCGCCCCTTCGTAGGCGTCCGGTGCCCAGAAATGGAACGGCACCAGCGCCGCCTTGTATCCCAGCCCCACCAGCAGTCCCACCAGCCCGGCCGCCGCCAGAACCGGGGCCCTGTCGATGCCCGTCAGCGCCGAAAGCAGCGTCGATCCGGCCCCGGCGAACCAGAAGGTCAGCCCGTAGACCATCACCGCGCCGGCTACCGATCCGAAGACCAGGAATTTCATCGCCGCTTCGGTGGCCGGGTCGTCCGCCGGCCAGGCCACCAGCGCGAAAGAGCCCAGCCCGGTCAGCACCACCCCCAGCACCAGCAGCATCACGTCGCCCGACCCGGCAAGCATCAATGCTCCGATGCTGACCAGGACCATCAGGCTGTAGACGCTGCCCTCGCGGAATTTCCCGGCCAGCTCGGCCCGCGCCAGCAGCAGCGACAGCGCCGTGGCCGGCAGCAGGATCAGCTTCGACCACACGGCCAGCGGGCCGATCCGGTAGGTGCCTCCGAAAACGGTGGTGTCGGCCTTCAGCAACGGCCATGCCAGCCCGGTGGCCAGCGCCAGCCCGACCAGCCCGATCCCCAGCACCAGCCGCGGCCGGCGGATCATTTCCCCCGCCAGCATCAGCGCCGCGGTGACCATCAGCACCAGCTCGGGCAGCAGGAAGGACAGATCGCGCGACATTCAGAACCCCGCCGCGCTGGTGGTGACGTGAATGACCGACAGCACCCATCCGGGGGCGATGCCGATGGCGAGGGTCAGCAACACGAGCGGCACCAGCACCACCAGGTCGCGCCGGTCCAGATCGGGCAGGGCCTGCCATCTCGCGTCGGGTTCGCCCAGGAACACCAGCCCGATGGCCCGCAGATACAGCCCCGCGGTCACCACGATGGCAAGGATCGAGATGACCGCCACCGGCGCCACGTTCAGGGTGGCCAGGAAGATCTGAAACTCGGCCGGGAAATGCGCCAGCCCCGGCAGGCCGAGCGAGGCGAAGGCGAACAGGACGAAGCTCCAGCCCAGCACCGGCACCGGCTTGAGCAGCCCGCCCATGCGCGCCATCTCGCGGGTGTGGGTGCGCTCCTTGAGCATCCCCACCAGGAAGAACAGCGCCCCGGTCACCAGCCCGTGGCTGACCATCTGCAATATGGCCCCGTCCAGCGCCACCGCGCGCATTGCCGGGTCGGTGGCCAGCGCCGCCACCGCCACGCCGATCACCACATAGCCCATGTGGTTGACCGAGGTGTAGGCGATCAGCCGCTTCAGGTCGCTTTGCGCCAGCGCCACCAGCGCGCCGTAAAGAGCGCTCGCCACGCCGAAGATCAGCACCACGTTGCCGGCGGCGGCGAAGGCATCCGGCAGCATCTGCAAGGCGAAGCGCACCAGGCCGTAGGTGCCGAATTTCAGCATCACCCCGGCCAGGATCACGCTGCCTACCGTGGGCGCCTGCACATGCGCGGCAGGCAGCCAGGTGTGGACCGGAAAGACCGGGATCTTGACCGCGAAGGTGAACAGCATCGCCACCAGCGCGGCCATGGCCGCCGCCCCGCCCAGGGGGGCGTCGTCAATCCAGATGCGCATGTCGAAGCTCCACGGATCCGAGGCCAGGAACATGCCCAGGATCGCCAGCAGCAACGGCAGGCTGCCCAGAAGCGTGTAGAGAAAGAACATCAGCGCCGCGCGCTGGCGGCCTTCCTCGCCCCAGCCGGCGATCATGAAATACATCGACACCAGCGAGACCTCGAAGAACACGTAGAACAGTAGCGCATCCAGCGCCGCGAAGGTGCCGATCGAGGCGGTCTCGAGCATCAGCATCAGGATGACGAAGCTGCGCGCGCGGTCCTGCGATCGCGCCTGGTGGATGAAGGACAGCAGGAACAGCAGCGCCGTCAGCCCGATCAGAGGCAGGCTCAACCCGTCCACGCCGACCCTGTAGGCCGCGCCGATGGCCTCGATCCAGGCGATCTCCTCGACCTGGACGAACTCCCCCGCCACCACGCCGCGCGACCACATGACCAGCGCCAGGATCAGCGTCGCGGCCGAGGCGGCGATCCCGACCGCATGCGCCTGCGTGGCCGAGGCCCGCGGCATCGCCAGCAGGATCAGCGCGCCGATCAGGGGCAGGAAGACGGACAGGGAAAGGATGGGGATCATGGGACGGTTTCCTTACAGCAGCAGGGGCGCGGCAAACAGCGCCGCCGCAATCAGGCCGGTGGCGATGGCGGTCAGGGCAAGTTCGCGGTGGATCAGCCCGCTTTGCAGGCGCCGGGCGCGGGCGCCGGAGGCGATGGTGGCCCGCACCAGGCCGAAGATCGCGCCGTCGATGCCCCTTTCGTCGCTGACCCGGGTGCCCTGGGCGATGGTGGCGGTGGCGCGCCCCACCGCCAGGACGGCGCCGAAGAGGCGGGTTTCGAATCTGTCGCAGGCCCGGGCCAGCGCCAGCGCGGGGCGGGCCACCAGCGCATCCATCCCTCCGCCGATGGCGAATCCGCGCTCCGCCCGGCCCGCAAGCGGCCCCAGCAGCCGCGCCCCGTCCACCTTCCAGCCCAGGGCCAACCCGGCCAGCGCCGCGCCAAGCCCCAGCGCCATGGCCACGGCCGAGGTCGCAACATGCGCGCCCAGCAGCTCCTCCACGGCCGGGAAGCCGGCCCCCAGCCCCGCCGCCAGCGCCACCAGCGCGCCCATGCCGCTGCCCATCCAGACCAGATCGGGATTGCCGCCCCCCGCAGGCGCGTGCGGGCCGCGCCACAGCAGGGTCATCGCGCGCGCCATGTAGGCCCCGGTCAGAACCGTGCCCGCCAGCCCCAGAGGCAGCAGCCACGCCGCGCCGGGGGCGCTCATGGTCGCGGCGATGATCGCATCCTTGGAAAAGAACCCGGCCAGCGGCGGGATGCCGGCCAGCGACAGCGCCGCCAGCGCAAATCCGGCAAAGATGCGCGGATGCGCCCGTCCGACCCCGGCCAGATCCTCCAGCCGGGTGGAGCCGCGCTGGTGCTGGAACACCCCGGCGCCGAGGAAAAGGCCGCTCTTGATCGCCGCATGGGCGATAAGGTGCAGCAGCGCCACCACCGGCGCACCCGCCCCCACCGCCAGCAGCATCAGCCCGTATTGCGACGAGGTGGAGGCCGCCAGCAGGCGCTTGAGATCCCGCTCGGCCAGCGCGATCATCCCGGTCACCACCGTTGTCGCACCGCCCACAAGCCCGATGACCACCAGCGTCTGGCCGGGCAGCATCGGCGAGACCCGGATCAGCAGGATGGCACCGGCCGCCACCAGCGTGGCCGAATGCAGCAGCGCCGAAACCGGGGTCGGGCCGGCCATGGCGCGCATCAGCCAGTCCTGCATCGGCAGCTGCGCCGACTTGCCCATGGCCGCCACCAGCAGCAGCAGCCCGCCCAGCGTGGCAGCGGGTCCCGAAATCGCCAGCGTGGCGGAAATCTCGCTGCTGCCGGCGGCGCCGATCAGCAGGAAGACCCCGAGATAGAGGCCCAGATCGGCGCTGCGGGTATAGAGAAACGCCCGCGTGGCCGCGTCTGCCACGCCGGGCTTGCGATACCAGAACCCGATCAGCAGATAGCTGGTCGCTCCGATCACTTCCCACGCGGCCAGCAGCGTGATCCAGTCCGCCGCCAGCACCAGCGCCTGCATGGCCGCCACGAAGATCAGCATGGTGGCGAAGAAGCGGTTGCGCTGGGGATCGGCGCGCATGTAGCCCGTGGCGAAGACCAGCACGAAGGTGGCGATCACCGCCACCAGCGCCGACAGCACCGCGCTCAGCGGGCCGGCCTCGAGCCGCAGCGGCATCTCCGGCAGGCCCGGCAGGACCAGTGGCGAAACCCTGCCCGAAAACGCCGCGGCCAGAAGCATGCCGCTGGCCAGCAGGGCCACCACCACCCCGGCCAGGGCGATCGGGCCGGGCAGGCGGCGGCCCAGCGCGATCACGGTCGCGGCGGCGACAGGGGCAAGGATCGGGGTGAGGATAGTCGGCAGAACTGCGCTCATCCCTTCAGCTCCCGCGCTTCTTCCATCTCGACCGAGCCGCGGGCGCGGAAGCGGGAGATGGCGACGGCAAAGCCCACGGCCATTTCCACCGCCATCACCGTCATCACGATCAGAACGAACATCTGCCCCTCCATGGCGCCGGGATGCAGGTAGCGCCAGAAAGCGACCAGGTTGAGCAGGGCGGCGGCGAGGATCAGCTCGATCCCCATCATGATCATCACCAGGTTGGTCTGGCTCAGCGCGCCGTAGATCCCGGTGCCGAACAGAGCAGCGCCGATCATCACCACGGTCAGAAGTTCAGCGCTCATGTCCCGTTCTCCTCATGCCCCTTGCGGTGCTGCCCGGGCGGGGCTTTTGCCGGCGCCGGGCGGTCCCGCTCCGCCCCGTGCCCGTGATCCTTGCGGTGATCCTTTCCGTGATCCTTTCCGTGATCCTTTCCGTGATCATGGTCGTGCCCCCCATGATCGTGTCCCGAATGATCGTGCCCGGCATGGTCGTCGGAATCCGCAGCCTGTCCGCCGTGGTCCTTTCCGGCCTGGTCGTGGGCCGCATGGCCATGTTCGCCGTGGCCTTCGTGACCGCCGTGGTCTTCGTGACCGGAATGGGCCTGGTGCTTTTCCTGCCCGCGCCCCTCGTGATCATGTTTCGCGTGAGCATGCTTCGCGTGGTCATGCCCTCCATGATCATGTCCCGAATGATCGTGTCCCGCGTGATCCTGCCCGGCATGGTCGCCATGCTCCGAATGGTCGTGCCCGCCGGCCCCGTGACCGCCGTGCCCGCCATGGCCATGCGTCCCTGCCGCGCCCGGCCCGCCCGCGGGCCTGTCCGGGACTTGCGGGGGCTGCACCGCCACCGCCGTGGCCGCGATCATGGCGGTCAGGATGGTCAGCCCCGCGCTTTCGAAGATCAGCATCGACCGCCCCAGCAGTTCCAGCCCCAGCAGGCGGACCTGCTCGGCCGCGCCGGGGATGGAGGCGGGCAGGCGGCCCCACTCGGCCAGGAAGGCGACCGCGACCGCGCCCGCAAACGCCACCGCCCCCGCGCCCAGCGACAACTTGCGCTGGTGCTTCATGTCCATTTCGCCCAGCCCACCCGGGTCCATCATGAACATCACCATGAAGATCGCCATGATGCTCATCTCGGTGGCCATCATCATGATCTGCAGGATGCCCAGGAACTCGGCCTGCATGACCAGGAACATGGCGCCGATGGCGGTCTGCGAGAACAGCAGCGCCAGCGCCGAGCGCACCATGGAATGGGTGCGGAACACCACGATCCCGAACCAGACGGCGGCCAGCCCGAAGGCGGCGAGGAAGAACAGCTGCGCGCTCATGTGGGCACCACCAGAACGATCAGCCCGACGATGAAGATGTTGGCCAGTGCCAGCGGAATGCCCAGCTTCCACGACCATTCCAGCAGCGCCGCCTCGCGCAGGCGCGGAACCATCCGCCCGCCCAGCAGCATGGCCGAGGCCACGGCCAGGATCTTGGCCGCGCTCCACGCCCAGCCGGGCAGCCACGGCCCCAGCCAGCCGCCCAGGTAGAAGACCGTCATCGCCGAGGCCACCGACAGGATCAGCACCATGCGCCCCAGCCGGAACACCAGCCGCCGTACGCCCGTGTATTCGGCCTCGACCCCGCCGGCGAGATCGCCCGCGGCGGTGGGCAGGTCGAAGGGCGGCGCGAAGGCCATGGCCATGCCCGCAAGGGCGAACAGGGCAAAGCCCAGCGGCTGGTAGGCGATGTTCCACAGGCCTTCCTGCGAGGCGACGATCTGAACGGTGGACAGCGATTCGGCGCGCATGGCCACGGCGGTGATCGGCATCACCACCAGCATCGCGTAGGCGATCAACTGGCCCAGGAACCGCCACCCCCCGATCATGCCATAGGCCCCGTCCGGCCCCCACCCGGCCATGATCAGAGCCACCAGCACATAGGCGAGCGCCGCGTTGAAGGCCAGCGCCCCGGTGGCCAGGTCGGCCGCGATCAGCCCCGGCGCCAGCGGAAGCACCGCCAGCGAGAGCACCGCCGCCACCAGCAGCAGCACCGGCGCGGTTTCGAAGAACAGCCGGTCGGGCTTGCGCGGCAGGATGCTTTCCCGCCCCAGCAGGGCAAGCGCCGATATCGCCGGGCCGGCCACGCGAAAGCGCCCGGTGGAGGCCCAGTGCTCCAGCACCGCCACCCCGTAGGCCCCAAGGCCCAGCGCAACCGCGAGAACGAGACCGGTCATGCGTCGATCTCCCACGGATCGAGGTCAAGCGAGGCGACGGCCACAAGCGCATCGGCCAGTTCGTGCTGGGCGGTGAGCGGGCCGACAAGGGCGACATGGGCGGCCGAGGGCGTCTGCAGCCGGGCCGAGCTCACCCGGCCGGCCTTCAGCGTCACGTGCAGATGGGCCGTGCCCCGGGCCGTCTCGATCATCGCGTGACCATGGCCCGAGGCGGCGCCGATCTCCTGCACGGCGGGAATGGCAAGCGCCGGGGCGGCGGCGGCGGCCTCCAGCGCCTGCTCCATGTCCGCAAGCCGCGCCGCCAGCCGTCCGGCGGCGCTGTGGTCGGGGCCGGCCGGGCCGGTCCATGCGGCGGGGTCGGGCAGATCGCCCACCGCGCGCAGGCGCCGGGTCAGCAGGCGGGCCGCGGCCAGTTGCCGCGAAAGCCGGCGGATCGCCGGGATCTGCGCCCGCAGGTCTTGCGGGTCGGCCCTTCGCAGGGTCCGGTGCAGCGCCGCCGCCCGGGACTCGATCCGGGGCAGGCCCAGCTGCCGGCCCAGCTGTGCCAGCCACAACAGGTGGCTGGCCGCCCTTTCGCGGGCAAGGGCCGCGTCGCGGGCGGCTTCGGTTTCGGCCCCGGGGCGGGCGCCGGCCGCGGATTCGATCGCGCGACAGGCCAGCAGGCGGTAGGAGACCGGCGCCAGCGGCATCCGCGCGCCCAGCATGTCCACGAAACCGGCCGCGGGCATCGGCCCCTCGGCCAGAAGATCGCCCCGGCCGGCCAGGCTGGTGGTGCGGGCCTCGACCACCGTGTCGCCATCCAGCAGGAATTCCACCACCAGCCCCCCCGGCAGCCCCGGAAAGAACGGGCCGAAGGGAACGGTGATCCATTCCATCTGCAACCCGTCGCTGCTGCGCGGCGCGCCCTGGGTCATCTCGACCATGGACATGAAGCCCGGCTCGATCCGCTCCAGCCAGCCGGTTTCCTCGCCCTCTTGCATGGCGGCGTGGTCATGCCCGCCCTGCGATGCATGATCGCCCGGCCCGCCGGTGGAGGCCTCCTCGACGGGGACGAGTGTCATGCCGCATTTTGGGCAGTTCCCGGGCTGGTCGCTGATGACCTCCGGGTGCATGGGGCAGGTGTAGGAGTTCGCACCGGCCTGCGAGTCGTGGTGGTGATGGGCGGAGTGATCGTGGCCGTGGCCCGCGTGGTTTTCGCCCTCTCCCGCGGGGACGAGTGTCATGCCGCATTTTGGGCAGTTCCCGGGCTGGTCGCTGGTGACCTCCGGATGCATGGGGCAGGTGTAGGAATTCGCGCCGGCCTGCGAGTCGTGGTGGTGATGGGCGGAGTGATCGTGGCCGTGGCCCGCGTGGTTTTCGTCCTTTCCCGCGGGGACGAGCGTCATGCCGCATTTTGGGCAGTTCCCGGGCTGGTCGCTGATGACCTCCGGGTGCATGGGGCAGGTGTAGGAGTTCGCTTCGCTGCCATGCGCATGATCGGGGTTTGCGTCATGGGCGTCCGGCGCGATGGCTGCGGCGGCCATGCTGGACGTGCCATGTTCATGCGCGGGTGGTTGCAACGCGGCGGAGGTCTCGCGCGGGACCAGGAACATCCCGCATTTGGGGCAGTTTCCGGGCTCGTCACTGACGATCTCCGGGTGCATGGGGCAGGTATAGACGATCCGGCTTTGCACGGTCGGGGCGCTGTATTCGCTCACCCTTTCGGCAAAGGAGGCGTGCGAGATCAGCGCGCGCAGCTGGCGCATGGCGGTCTCGAGCCCCGCCTGCGTCGGTTCGGCGGAAATGTCGGGGGCGGGAAGCGGGGACAGTTTGTTCCCGCCAAGCGCCAGAAGGGCGCGCGGGCGGGGCATCTGGGCATAGGCGACGCTGGCCGCATCCCGCAGTTTCCCCGGCAGGGGGGCGATGACGACCAGAACGCTGGCCTGGCGCGGCCCCTCGGCCGGGATCAGCCCGGCCGCTTCCAGGTCCAGACCCAGCGCGCGGGCCACATCCGGGCCCGGCACCACCAGCGCCCTCAGGTCACGGGCGAGCGCGCCGGCAACCAGCCGGCGCAGGGCGCCGAAAATCGGCAGGGGGGTGAATTCGCGCGCGCCCTCCATCGTCATTGCCGCCGCAATGCGCCCTGGCTCCAGCCGTAAAGCAGCCCGAGAAACAGGATCGCCAGGAACACGCCCATGTCGAGCAGCGCCACCAGCCCCTCCTGCCGGTAGACCACCGCCCATGGATACATGAAGGCCATTTCCATGTCGAAGGCCAGGAACAGCAGCGCATAGCCGTAATAGCGCGCGTGATAGCGCACCCAGACCGGATCGCGCGACAGCTGCCCGGCGGTGGCCGGCACGTCCTTGCCCGGCTCGGGCTTGTTGCGCCCGATGGCCCGGGCCAGCGCGTAGAGGCTGAGCACCAGCCCGACAATGCCGACGGCAAGTGCGAACAGGATGGCATATTGGGTAAGCTCGGACATGAGGCTGCCCTCCGACATTGTTCGCGCAGCCTGAGCCTAGCGGGCGGACGCCGCCGTCTCAAGAAAATAGTGCCAAAAAAATGGCTTTATTTTCAAGCATTTCAGGTGGAATTGCCGGCTCGGAAAGGTTCCAGCGCTGGAGGGTTGAGCGGATGGAATGGCTCTTGCCCCGGCCCGCAGCCGCAACGGCAGTCGCGGCCCGCTCAGCCGCGCCCGGTTGCCTTTCCGTCCCCGTCCCCGGCCTTTTCCTCGGCCTTCACCTCGTCCCACAGCGCGTCCATTTCCGCCAGATCGCTCTGCTGCGGTGTCCGGCCGCGTTCGGCCAGCTTGCGTTCGACCGCCTCGAAGCGGCGGATGAACTTGGCATTGGCGCGCCGCAGCGCGGTTTCGGGCTCCACCCCCAGATGGCGGGCCAGATTGGCCATGACGAACAGCAGGTCGCCGAATTCCTCCTCGATCCGGTCCGGGCTGGCGCCGTCGCGCGCAGCTTCCAGCTCTTTCGCCTCTTCGACGATCTTGTCCAGCACATGGGACGCATCCGGCCAGTCGAACCCGACCCGCGCCGCGCGTTTCTGCAGCTTCCATGCCCGCAGAAGCGCCGGCAGGTTCGCCGCCACCCCGTCCAGCGTGCCCTTCTGCGCCTTTTCGGCCCGTTCGGCGGCCTTGATCGCCTCCCAGTCGCGGGTCTGCTGGGTGGCCGACTTGTCGCGGGATTCGTCACCGAACACATGCGGGTGGCGGGCCACCATCTTGTCCGACATGGTGCGCACCACGTCCTGAAAGGTGAAATGCCCCGCCTCTTCGGCCATTTGCGCGTGAAACACCGACTGGAACAGAAGATCGCCCAGCTCGCCCTTCAGCTCGTCCCAGGCCTCGCGTTCGATCGCGTCGGCGACCTCGTAGGCCTCTTCGATCGTGTAGGGCGCGATCGAGGCGAAATCCTGTTCGATGTCCCACGGGCAGCCGGATTGCGGATCGCGCAGGCGGCGCATGATCTCCAGCAGTCTCTCGATACCGGCATCCGGGTCGCGGATCAGCGGATTTTCGGGCATTGCGGCTCTCTCGCTTGTGGTGTCAGATGCATCCATCGCCAAGCAGGAGGCCAAAGTCCAGACCATGCCCGTCATCAACCGCATCGCCGACTATGCCGCCGACATGGCCGCGTGGCGCCGGCACCTGCATACCATCCCGGAACTGGAACTCGACTGTCCCGAGACCGCTGCCTTCGTGGCCGCGCGTCTGCGCGAATTCGGGGTGGACGAGCTGCACGAGGGGATTGCCCGCACCGGCCTGGTGGCGATCATCGAGGGGCGCGGGCCGGGGCCGGTGACGGGGCTGCGCGCCGACATGGACGGGTTGCCGATTACCGAGGTTGCCGGGCGGCCGCATGGCTCGCGCCACGAGGGGCGGATGCATGCCTGCGGCCATGACGGTCATACCACCATGCTGCTGGGCGCGGCGCGCTATCTGGCCGAGACGCGCAATTTCTCGGGACGGGTGGCGCTGATCTTCCAGCCGGCCGAGGAGAACGGGGGCGGCGCCGGCGTCATGGTCGAGGAAGGGATCATGGAGCGTTTCGGCATCGCCCAGGTCTATGCCCTGCACAACGTGCCGGGGCTGGAGCTGGGCAGCTTCTATACCACGCCGGGGCCGATCATGGCGGCGGTGGACACGTTCCACGTCCATGTCCAGGGGCAGGGCGGGCACGGCGCCATGCCGCATGAAACCCGCGATCCGGTGATGGCCGCGGTGGGCATCGCGCAGGCGTTCCAGACCATCGTCAGCCGCAACCACTATGCGCTGAACGACCTCGTGATCTCGGTCACGCAGATCCATGCCGGAACGGTGGACAACGTGATCCCCGACACCGCATATCTGAACGGCACCGTGCGCACCTTCGATTCGGGGGTGCAGAAGATGGTGATGAAACGGATGGAGCAGATCGTCGCCGGGCAGGCCGCGAGTTACGGGGTCGAGGCGCGGCTGGAATACGAGGTCGGCTATCCCGCCACCGTGAACGACCCCGAAAGGGCCGCCTTCGCCGCGCAGGTGGCGCGCGAGATCGCCGGCGAGAGCCGCGTGATCGCCGATGCCGGGCGCGAAATGGGAGCCGAGGATTTCGCCTACATGCTGCGGGCCCGGCCTGGCGCCTACCTGTTCGTGGGGCAGGGGCCGGGCCCGCAGCATGTAGGCG
>JALTNO010000329.1 GCA_027000645.1 Paracoccaceae bacterium
GAAAAGCCATAGATCTCGTGCCATATCTGGGGAGAGGTCGACAGCGGCAGCTTGGCCTCGGGGCAGACGATGAAGTCGTTGCCCTGCCGGATCGGCTGATCCCAGTCGGGGCACTTGATCTTGTGCCGGATGTATTCAAAGCCCTGGTCCAGCGCGATCACGAAGAACAGGAAGAACGCGATATCCGGCACGCCGCGCACGATGGCGATATAGCCCTTGCCCAGCCAGCGAAGGGGCGGAAAATGCGACCGCGCCGCCGAGGCCCCGGCAAAGCCGAAGGCCAGCGCCACGGGCGCCGTGATCGCCAGCAGCAGCAGCACGGTGCCGAAGGACCAGTAGAACGCCATGTGCTTGCCCGTGGTCAGGTAGCAGGAGAACCAGGGCAGGGCGGACAGGCTTTCGGGATCTGAGCAGAAGGAGAACATGCCGGAAATGCCGGGGGCGGCCGCGGCCGCCCCCTGTCAGGGTTTCAGGGATTTACCACAGAAGTGCCTTTTCGCCGAACCACTTCTTCAGCAGCGCGTTGAGCGAACCGTCCGCCTTCATCGAATCGATCGCCTTGTTGAACTTCTCGCGCAGCTCCTGGTCGGATTCGCGGATGCCCATTCCGACACCGCCGCCGATGGCCACGTCGTCGCCGACGAATTTCAGCTCGCCGTTGCTCTCGGCCACGATCGGGGCAAGATAGTCCTTGTCGGCCAGAACCGCGTCGGCCTCGCCGTTGCGCACGGCGGCGATGGTTTCGTCGGCGGTGGCGAACTCGACCAGCGTGGCGCCGGAATTGGCGACATAGTTGGCCTGGATGGTGCCGGTCTGGGCCGCGATCACGCCGCCCTTGAGGTCAACGCCATCCGAAAGCGCCACATAGGCCGAGGGCGAGGCGGGGACGTATTCATGGGTGAAATCGATCACCTCGTCCCGTTCGGGCGTGACCGACATGCCGGCGATGATGGTGTCATAGTTGCCGGACACCAGGTTGGGAATGATGGAATCCCAGTCGTTGGTGACCCATTCGCAGGTCAGGCCGGCGCGCTTGCACAGCTCGTCGCCCAGTTCGCGTTCGAACCCGTCCACTTCACCCTTGTCGTTGATGAAGTTGTACGGAGGATAGGCGCCTTCGGTGCCCATGCGGACGGTCTGGGCCAGCGACATGCCGGCGCTCAGCGCAAGCGCGGCGGTGGCAAGGATCAGTTTCTTCATGGATCGACTCCCTCTGGTTCCGTTGTGTTGTGATTATGCGGGCTGAGAGTGGGAAAGAAACCCCCTCAGCCGTTCCGATTTAGGCGCGCCGAAAAGCGTCTCGGGCGGGCCTTCCTCCTCGATCAGCCCCTTGTGCAGGAACACCACATGGTCCGACACGTCGGCGGCAAGGTTCATGTCATGGGTCACGATGATCATGGTGCGCCCCTCGGCGGCCAGATCCTTGATGACCCGGATCACCTCCTGTTCCAGTTCCGGGTCCAGCGCGCTGGTGGGTTCGTCGAACAGCAGCGCTTCGGGCTCCATGCACAGCGCCCGGGCAATGGCGGCGCGTTGCTGCTGGCCGCCCGAGAGCTGCGCCGGCCAGGCGTCGCACTTGTCGCCGATGCCCACCTTGTCCAGATAGGCGCGGGCGGCGCGTTCCACCTCGGCCCGGTCGCGGCCCAGAACGGTGATCGGCGCCTCCATCACGTTCTGCAGGATGGTCATGTGTGCCCACAGGTTGAACTGCTGGAACACCATCGACAGGTTGGTGCGGATGCGCAGCACCTGGGCGGGGTCGGCCGGGTGGCGGTGGTTGCCCGAGCCCCGCCACTTCACCGCCTCGCCCTTGAACAGGATGTCGCCCTGCTGGCTGTCCTCCAGAAGATTGGCGCAGCGCAGCAGCGTCGACTTGCCCGACCCGGACGAGCCGATCAGCGACACCACGTCGCCGCGCCGGGCGGTGATGTTGACCCCCTTGAGCACTTCGAGCGAGCCGAAGCTCTTGTGCAGGTCGCGGATCTCGATGACGGGGGGCGTGTCCTGGCTGGAAGTCTGCAACGCGGTGATCCGGTGGCTGTTGTTGTCGATATGGTCGTCTGGTCTGGGCTGCTACTAGGGCGGATAATCCGCCGCATTGCAACTTGCAAAACGGCGAATGGCGATCGGAATGCGCCGATTTGGCCAGAGACGGGCATTGAAACGGCGCCGAAGCGGGGGTGACGG
Organism: Paracoccaceae bacterium; assembly: GCA_027000645.1. Classification (GTDB taxonomy): domain Bacteria; phylum Pseudomonadota; class Alphaproteobacteria; order Rhodobacterales; family Rhodobacteraceae; genus Jhaorihella. The sequence continues at coordinate 2,188 of JALTNO010000329.1, forward strand.
TTCAGGCGGCGCGTTCGGGCTCCGGTGGCAGGGGCAGAGACAGGTAGTCCTCGGCGGGGATGGAGATCAGCGCCTGAAGGTGCAGCATGGCGCGGTCTTCGGGCGAGAGCAGCGCGATGGCCCGGCGCACGGCCGCGGCGATGGCGGTGGCGTTGCGGCCGGGCGCGGTGATGAGCGGAAGGCCCGGAGTCGGTTCCGTGCGGTCGATCTCGCGCAGCTCCCGCGCAACCGGGTCGTGCTCGCGCAAGAGCATCCATGTCACCGCATCCAGGGCCGCGAAATCCGCGCGCCCCTCGGCCACGGCGCGGGCCGACAGCGCGTGCCCGCCCGACCGCAACAGCCGGGCCGGCGCAAGGCCGCGCGCCTGCAGATGCGCCACCGCCGCCGCCCAGCCCGATTGCGAGAGCGGGTCGTTGAAGGCCATGGTGCCGGCGGCGAACTGGTCGAGGCTCTCGCGCCGGTCATCGGCCCGGACCACGATCACCGAACGGTAATGTCCCGGCGGGCAGTCGGGCAGGCCGTAATCGGGCGTGCCGACAAGCTGCACCCGCCCGTGCAGCCATGCCCGGTAGGGCAGGCCGCAGGTCTGGGCAAGCAGCAGGTCGGGCGAGTCCCAGACCTCCCGCAAGTCCGTGTCGCGGGTCAGCCGGTGCGGCCCATAGCCAAGCGTGTCGCGAATCAGCGCCCAGAACCGATCATTGGCGCCTTGCAGGGGGGCGATGTCGTACATGCCCAGAGCGGCGATCATTCCCTTGCAGCCCGTTGTCTTGCCAGCGCGCTGTCGCGGTCGTTCACCCCCAGAAGGGATGCGACCATGCGCATCAGCGCGTCCTCTTCCTTTGCCCGTCGGCCATCGGCAAGCACGACCGACCAGGCGGCCTCGACCACCGCGCGGCGATCCTCGTAGGGCACCGCGTCCTTGATGGCGCGGGTGAAGCGCACGGTGTCGGGGGCCTCGGATTCGAG
>JALTNO010000330.1 GCA_027000645.1 Paracoccaceae bacterium
CCCCCGCCCAGATCGCCCGCCAAGACGAACCCTTCCGCATGCTGGCCACCACGCTGGGCGCCGACCCCTATCTGGGGCGCATCCTGACCGGACGGGTCGAATCCGGCACGCTGAAGGCGGGGCAGACGCTCAAGGCGCTCGGCCGCGACGGCAGCCTGATCGAAACCTTCCGGGTCAGCCGCATCCTCGCCTTTCGCGGCCTTGCCCAGCAACCCATCGACAGCGCGCAGGCGGGCGACATCGTCACCGTCGCCGGCATGAGTCGCGCCACCGTCGCCGACAGCCTCGTTGACCCGCAGCTGGATCAAGCCCTCCCGGCCCAGCCCATCGACCCGCCCACCATCTCGGTCACCTTCGGCATCAACGACAGTCCGCTGGCCGGGCGCGACGGGAAAAAGGTGCAAAGCCGGGTGATCCGCGAACGGCTCATGCGCGAGGCCGAGCAGAACGTGGCGATCCGCGTCACCGACACCCCCGGCGGCGAGGCCTTCGAGGTCGCCGGCCGGGGAGAGCTGCAGATGGGCGTGCTGATCGAGAACATGCGCCGCGAAGGGTTCGAACTGTCGATCTCGCGTCCGCAGGTGCTGCTGCGCGAAGAAAACGGCCAGAAACTGGAACCGATCGAGGAAGTCACCATCGACGTGGACGACGACCACGCGGGGGTGGTGATCGAGAAGATCACCGGCCCGCGCCGGGGCGAATTGCAGGAAATGCGCCCCTCGGGCGCCGGCAAGACCCGGATCGTGGCGCTGGTGCCCTCGCGCGGGCTGATCGGCTATCACGGCGAGTTTCTCACCGACACCCGCGGCACCGGCGTGCTCAACCGCGTCTTCCACGGCTGGGCGCCCTGGAAGGGGCCGATCCCCGGCCGCCGCGCCGGCGTGCTGATCTCGATGGAAAGCGGCCAGGCGGTGGCCTACGCCCTGTGGAACCTCGAAGAGCGCGGCCGGCTCTTCATCGGCCCCCAGACCCAAGTCTATCAGGGCATGATCATCGGTGAACATTCCCGCGAAAACGACCTTGAAGTGAACCCGCTCAAGGGCAAGAAGCTCACCAATATCCGCGCCGCCGGCTCGGACGAAGCGGTGCGCCTGACCCCGCCGGTGCGCATGTCGCTGGAAGAGGCCATCGCCTGGATCGACGACGACGAACTGGTCGAAGTCACACCGAACGCGATCCGCCTGCGCAAACGTTTCCTCGACCCGCACGAACGCAAGCGCGCCGCCCGCGCCGCAAGCTGATCCTCGGGCCCACGCACGCCACCGCCGGGCGTCGCCCCGCCTGCTTCACCTTGCCGGAAATACTCCCGCCGGAGGCCCCCGCCGCCGGCCACGGGTCCGGCGCTACTCGTCGGTCTCGACGATCAGCAACTCGCGCTCGGACGCATTATGCGCATGTTGCAGCGCCCGCTGATAGGTCGGCGAATTGTAACAGGCCTCGGCCGCCTCCACCGACGGAAAGCGCGCCACCACGTTGCGCGGGCGCTCCTGCCCTTCAAGCTGGATGTACCGCCCGCCACGGGCAATGAACACGCCGCCATGTTCGGCAATTGCCTGCGTGGCGATCGCCGCATACTTGGCGTATTCCTCTTCATCCGTGACCGTCACATGCGCAATCCACAAGGCTCCCATGACTACTCCCCCTCCAACAGCTTTTCCACTGCCCTGATCGCGGCCTCGGCCTTCGACGCGTCCTTGCCACCGCCCTGCGCCATGTCGGGCCGGCCGCCACCGCCCCGGCCACCCAGTTCGGCCACCGCCGCGCGCACCAGGTCCACCGCCGACAGCCGCCCGGTCAGATCCGGCGTCACCCCGGCCGCAACCGCCGCCTTGCCGCCCGCATCGGCAATCAGCAGCACCACGCCCGAACCAAGCCGGGCCTTGTGTTCGTCGATCAGAGCCGGCAGATCCTTGCCCGTCACCCCGGAAAGAACCTGCGCCACGAAGGAGACGCCGCCAATCTCGCGAATGTCCGGCTGCGCCGCCCCGCCGCCGCCAGCAAGGGCCAGTTCGCGGCGCAACTGGGCCACCTCGTTGGACAGCGCCCGCAGCTTGGCCTGATCGGCGCGCACACGCTCCACCAGTTGATCCGGCGTTACCCGTAGCTCCTCCTGAAGCGCGGCCATGATCTCGCGCATCCGCGCGACGTGACGCTGTGCACCGATCCCGGTCAGCGCCTCGACCCGGCGCACGCCGGCGCTCGAGGCGCTGTCGCCCAGCAGGATGAATTCGCCAATGTCTCCGGTGCGCTTCACATGGGTGCCGCCGCACAGCTCCACCGAATAGGCGCGCCCGTCCAGACCCTTGCCCGAACCCTCGCGCACCCCCATCGACACCACCCGCACCTCGTCGCCGTATTTCTCGCCGAACAGCGCCTGAGCACCCAGCGCGCGGGCCTCGTCGGGGGTCATCACCCGGGTTTCGACCGGCGCGTTCTGGCGGATCATGGCGTTCACCTCGTCCTCGATCCGGGCCAGCTCCTCGCCGGTCAGGGCCTTGGCATGGCTGAAGTCGAAGCGCAGCCGCTCGGCATCATTGAGCGAACCGCGCTGGGCCACATGTTCGCCCAGCGTCCGGCGCAACGCCTCGTTCAGCAGATGCGTGGCCGAATGGTTGGCCCGGATCGCCCGGCGCCGATCGTGGTCAACCTCAAGCACCGCCGCCTCGCCCGCGCGGATGGTGCCTTCGGTCACCTCGGCCTGGTGGATGAAAACCCCGGCGGACTGCCTTGTGTCGGTGACCCGCGCCACGCCGCTTTCGGTGCGGATCTCGCCCGTGTCGCCCACCTGGCCCCCGGCCTCGGCATAGAAGGGCGTCTGGTTCAGCGCGATCTGCACCTTGTCCCCGGCCGCGGCCTCGGCCAGCTCGGCCCCGTCCCGCACCAGCGCGACGATCTGCCCTTCGGCGGTTTCCGTGTCATAGCCCAGGAAATCGGTGACGCCGTGCTTCTCGGCGATGTCGAACCAGATGGCCGCATCCGCATGTTCGCCCGACCCCACCCAGGCAGCGCGCGCCTTGGCCTTCTGCGCGGCCATGGCGGCGTCGAAGCCTTCCGTATCGACGCTGCGGCCCTTTTCGCGCAGGGCATCCTGGGTCAGGTCAAGGGGGAAGCCGTAGGTATCATACAGCTTGAACGCCGCCTCGCCCGGAAGCGGCGCGTTCCCGGGCAGGCGCGACAGCTCTTCGTCCAGCAGCCGCAGCCCCCGCTCCAGCGTCTGCTTGAAACGGGTCTCCTCCAGCTTCAGCGTCTCCTCGATCAGCGCCTGGGCGCGAATGAGCTCGGGATAGGCCTCGCCCATCTGCCGGACCAGCTCGGGCACCAGCCGATGCATGAGCGGATCCTTCGCCCCCAGAAGATGCGCGTGCCGCATGGCCCGGCGCATGATCCGCCGCAGCACGTAACCGCGCCCGTCATTGGCCGGCATCACCCCGTCCGCGATCAGGAACGAGGTCGAACGCAGATGATCCGCGATCACCCGGTGATGGATCTTCCCCGGCCCGTCGGGATCGGTGCAGGTAGCGTGAGCGCTGGCCTCGATCAGCGCGCGCATCAGGTCGGTGGCGTAGTTGTCGTTGGTACCCTGAAGCAGCGCTGCGACCCGTTCGATCCCCATGCCGGTATCGATCGACTGCATCGCCAGATCCCGGCGCGAACCGTCCTCGAACTGCTCGTACTGCATGAAGACGAGGTTCCAGATCTCGACAAAGCGGTCACCGTCCTCCTCCGGCGAACCCGGCGGGCCGCCCCAGTATTTTTCGCCGTGGTCGAAGAAGATTTCCGTGCAGGGGCCGCAGGGGCCGGTGGGCCCCATCATCCAGAAATTGTCGGCGGTGGGGATGCGGATGATCCGGTCATCGCTGAAACCGGCGGTCTTCTTCCAGATCTCGGCGGCCTCGTCATCGGTGTGATAGACCGTGACCAGAAGCCGGTCCTTCGGAATGTCCAGTTCCCTGGTGATCAGCTCCCAGGCGAAGGGAATCGCCTCTTCCTTGAAATAGTCGCCGAAGCTGAAATTGCCCAGCATCTCGAAAAAGGTGTGGTGGCGCGCGGTATAGCCGACATTGTCCAGGTCATTGTGCTTGCCGCCCGCGCGCACGCATTTCTGCGCCGATGTGGCGCGCGTGTAGTCGCGACGCTCGACCCCGGTAAACAGGTTCTTGAACTGGACCATGCCCGAATTGGTGAACATCAGGGTGGGGTCGTTGCGCGGCACCAGGGGCGAGCTTTCCACCACCTCGTGCCCCTGTTTCGCGAAATAGTTCAGAAAGGTCGATCGGATTTCGTTGAGCGAGCGCATGTCGGCGTCAGTTCCTGCCAGAGTCCTGCATTTGCGCCGGTTTATCCGCCTGCCCGTCCGCTGTCCACATCACATCCGGCCGGGCGCCCCCGGAAACACGCGAAACGGGCGCGGACCTGCCAGCCGCGCCCCGTCCGGACATTCCCGGCACCGCCGCGACGGGGAAGCGGCTCCGCAGTTCATGCGGGTTCGGCAATCAGGCCTCGAGCACGTCTCCGCCGCCCTCGGCCGAAGCGATGGAGTCCAGCCCGTGAGCGGCGCGAATCCTGTCCTCGATCTCGTGGGCGACATGCGGGTTTTCGCGCAGGAACTGCTTGGCGTTCTCGCGCCCCTGTCCGATCCTCTCGTCACCATAGGAAAACCATGCGCCGGCCTTGTTCACCACGCCGGCCTTGACCCCCAGGTCCAGCAACTCGCCCATCTTCGAGATGCCTTCGCCATACATGATGTCGAATTCGACCTCCTTGAAGGGGGGGGCCACCTTGTTCTTGACCACTTTCACCCGCGTGTGATTTCCCACCACCTCGTCGCGGTCCTTGATCGCACCGATCCGGCGGATGTCGAGGCGCACCGACGAATAGAACTTCAGCGCATTGCCGCCCGTGGTCGTTTCCGGGCTGCCGAACATGACACCGATCTTCATGCGGATCTGGTTGATGAAGATCACCAGGCAGTTGGAGCGCGAGATCGAACCGGTGAGCTTGCGCATGGCCTGGCTCATCAGGCGGGCCTGCACGCCGACGCTGGAATCGCCCATGTCGCCCTCGAGCTCGGATTTGGGGGTCAGCGCAGCCACCGAATCGACCACGATCATGTTCACCGCGCCCGAGCGGACCAGCGTATCGGTGATCTCCAGCGCCTGTTCGCCGGTATCGGGCTGCGAAATCAGCAATTCGTCAAGATCGACGCCCAGCTTGCGCGCATATTGCGGGTCCAGCGCATGTTCGGCATCGACAAAGGCGCAGATACCGCCGGCCTTCTGCTGTTCGGCAATGCAGTGCAGCGCCAGCGTCGTCTTGCCGGAACTTTCGGGGCCATAGATCTCGACGATCCGGCCCATCGGCAACCCGCCGATTCCCAGCGCGATGTCGAGCCCCAGCGATCCGGTGGAACTTGCCTCGATTTCCTGGATGGCGCTCTCACCGCCCAGTTTCATGATCGAACCCTTGCCGAACTGCCGTTCGATCTGCGCCAATGCACTGTCCAGCGCCTTCTGCTTGTCCGCGCTCTGCTTGCTGCTCATGGTGAGAAGATCCGCCATTATCCCTTGGTCCTTCCTTCTTGTCATACCCGCAGGCGGGGGGCAATCGCCGCTTTGTTCGCCTCCTGTTCCTTATGGGATCAAAACGGGAACAATGCAACGGATTTCTTTCCACCCCAGTTTTCGGGAATTGAGTTAACATCTGGTTTACGGCAATCTCGCCGGGCAGTGGCAGGAAGAACCCTCGGAAATGCTGGTCTTTTTCAATGAACGCCTGGTCTTCCTCTCGGTCCCGAAGACAGGCACGACCGCCTACGAAGCTGCGCTTCGCGACCGGGCCGATATCGTGGTGTCGAATCCGCCGGAATTGAAGCACGCGCCTCTCTATCGCTACAATCGCTTCTTCCGGCCGATGTTCGAAAAGGCCTGCAATGCGGACATGGAAACCATGGCGGTCATGCGCGAGCCGATCAGCTGGCTGGGGAGCTGGTACCGCTACCGCCGACGCCCCTTCATGCAGGGCAAACCCGCCTCGACCCACGGCATGAGCTTCGACGACTTCGTGAAGGCCTACATGAAGGGCGATCCGCCCGCATTCGCCCGCGTCGGCAGCCAGGCGAAGTTTCTCGAACCACGCCCGAACGGCACGACGGTCACGCACCTGTTCCGCTACGAGGACCAGGACCGGATCAGGGGATTTCTCGAAGAACGGCTCGGCGTCAGCCTGGAACTCCGGCGCGAGAACGTATCACCCGAGATGGAGCTTTCCCTGTCGCCGGGCGTGGAAAAGCGCCTGCGCCGGAAATGCGCCGGGGAATTTGCCCTCTACGAAAGCATCGGCTGAACCGGACGGCGCCGGGTGGCCCGGCATTCGCGCTGCCCCCACCTCTCCCGCATCGGCTGGGCAACGGCCCCAGGCGACACGCGCCGCCCACCCGCAGGCGCTGCCGCGCAAGCGGGCGCGCGGCTTCACGCGCCGTTCGCCATCCTTCGCCCGGCATTCAGGGCATCTGCTGGCGAACCGTTTCCGCAAGCTGGTTGAGCGAGAACGGCTTGGGAAGGAAGGCGGCGTCGGCCACGCTGATCTCGGGCTCGCCAAAAGCGCCCTCGGCATAGCCGGACATGAAGACCACCCGCGCATCGGGTCGCGCCTCAAGCGCCTTGCGCACCCATGTCGGCCCGTCCATGCCCGGCATCACGACATCGGTGACGAACACGTCGACACGAAGCGCGGAATCCTCCAGAATCTCCAGAGCCTCCTCGGCCGAAGCGGCCTCGAGCACCGTGTACCCCCGCAAACGCAGCGCCCGCGAGGCGAAGGCGCGCACCGGCGCCTCGTCCTCGACCAGAAGAACGACACCCTCTCCATGACCCTCCGAGACGCGGACGGCGGGTGGAGCTTCCGGTTCGATCTTTGCGGGCGGGGGGTCGCAGGCCGGAAAGTAGAGGACGAATTCGGCCCCCTGCCCCGGCGCGCTGTCCACGAATATGAAACCGCCGGTCTGCTTGATGATCCCATAGACCGTCGACAGCCCCAGGCCGGTGCCTTCGCCGGTGCGCTTGGTCGTATAGAAGGGCTCGAATACCTTCTGAAGCTTGTCCCGTTCGATGCCTACGCCTTCGTCGCGAACCCGGACAACGACATATTCGCCGGCCGGAACCGTCGCCCGATCGCGCCTGAGCGGCGCCTCCAGCGACACCACCTCGGTCTCGATGCGGATTTCGCCGCCCTGAGGCATCGCGTCACGGGCATTCACCACGAGATTCATCAGAACCTGCTCAAGCTGCCGCTTGTCCGCGCGAATCGGGCGCAGGACGGGGTCGTGACTGAGCGTCAGGGTCACCTTCTCGCCCACAAGCCGGTTCAGAAGATGCGTCAGATCCGCCAGCGTGTCGCGCAGATCGAGCAGTTCGGGCCGCAGCGTCTGCTTGCGCGAGAATGCCAGCAACTGCCCCACCAGAGCCGCCGCGCGATTGGCGTTCTGATGAATCTGGATCAGGTCCGCATAGTCCTGATCCGCCGAATCGTGCCGCAGCAGAAGCAGGTCGCAATGACCCGAGATCGCCGTCAGAAGATTGTTGAAGTCATGCGCGATCCCGCCGGCAAGCTGCCCGATCGCCTGCATCTTCTGGCTTTGCACGAATTGCGCCTCAAGCGACTTCATTTCCGTAGCGTCATGCATGATCGCAATAATCTCGCGGCCCGCACCGGCGCGCCCGACGGTGACCTGCACATGCGCCTCGCCCTCGGCCCGGCACAGGCGGAACACCCCGGAGCGGCGCTCGCGCCCGTTCCTGAACGTCTCGGCCAGCCAGTCGCCAAGCGAGGTTCCGTCCGCCCCCTGCAGGCGCGGGCCGATCCGGTCGCCCGGGCCCGTCCCCTCGCCCAGAAGCTCGACCGCCGGGGGATTGAGCGCCAGGATCCGCCCCTCGTCGTCCAGCTTCGCCGCCGCCACCGGCAGGGACTCGAACGGCGCCGAATCGTCGCCCGGCGGCACGTCCACCGGCATCAGATAGAGTTCGCGCCGGCCCCCGCTGCCGGGCATTTCCGCGATGGCGACCCGCCGCGGCCCGTCGGCGCCGGCAATCTCGGCGATCCGGCCCGGGCGCACCGGAAGTCGCGCGAACAGGTGATCGAGCGTCTTGATCCGCTTCCCCGCCAGCCGCCGCGCAGCCCCGTTCATGTAGAGAATCGCGCCAGAGCGGCCGACCGTCAGCATGGGCAGCGGCAGCGCATCGGCGCTCCGGCCCCGGCGCTGGTGATCCGCAAGCGGCTCCAGCCGCCACAGAAACCCGTCGTCGCCAAGCCGGTGAACCGCGATCCGAATCACACCGATCCGCGTCACCACGTCCTCGCGGGCAGCGCCGATGGCGCGGGCGCCGGCCTGCAGGCGCGACAGGACCGGCGCGGGGTTTGCCATCACGCCGCGCAGACAGCCAGCAAGCGTTTCCCCCTCCGCCGGTTCCAGCCAGCTGCCGGCCGCTGCATTGCGCGCCGTCACCCGGCCGTCATCATCCGACACGAAACTGGCCACCGAATCGTGATCGATGAAGCCGGACAGGATTGTCAGGGCACGATTTCTCTCGTACCGCTGCACCACCGCCCGCAGCCAGACCAGGCCGACCGCCGTCAGCATCGCCACCGATGCGGCAATCAGCCCGCGCCGCAGAAGGTCGGGCTCCTCCAGCGCAGTTGCCAGCACGCCGGCGAGGATGGCGACCAGCAGGATCACGAGCGTTCGCCCGACACCGTTCGCGGGCTGAGCCTGGTGCGACGAAACGTCAATCATTGCCTGTCTGTCGGACACCTGACGCCTCCACCGGCAGGGGAATTGCTCCGGCCTTCTCGCATCCGGGCGGTTAAGTTCGGATTAATGCCCAGAAATTTCTTGCATCGGTTGTATAGTTTCGCGATCAGTTTCGCGTCAATAGTGCAAGAAAAAATCCGTCATGGGCGCCATCCACCGGCCACGACCGGCTCCAGCCCCGGCTCCAGCCGGCGTGACGCCGCAGGAAGGCCCGGACCTGGCGGTCGTTTTCCTCGTCCAGAACCGAGCAGGTCGCATAGGCGAGAACCCCTTCCGGCGCCACGAGTCCGGCCGCCCGGTCCATGATCCCGGCCTGGATTTCGGCCAGCTCGGCCAGGCGTTCGGGCGTGAGGCGCCACTTTCCTTCGGGTGCGCGCCGCCACGTGCCGCTGCCCGAACAGGGCACATCGCACAACACCAGGTCGAAGGGGGCAGCGGCGGCGACAGCGGCGCCATCGGCCAGCGTGACCCTGATCCCCGCCCGGCGGGCGCGTTCGGGCAAATCGCGCATGCGCCGGGGAGCGGCATCATGGGCGACAAGCTCGATATCCGCCCGCGCCGCCATCGCCAGCGTCTTGCCCCCGCCGCCGGCGCAATAGTCCAGCACCCGCATCCCGTCGCGCAGCGGCAGCGCCGCCACCGCCGCCTGGCTGGCCGCGTCCTGAAGCTCCACCAGCCCGTCGAGATAAGCCCTGCTCGAGCGGATCCGCCGCGCGCCGGCCTGCACCACCAGGGCGCCGTCCACCTGCGGATGCCGGGTGCAGGCGATGCCCGCATCCGCCAGGGCCCCGATGGCGCCGTCCACCTCCGTCTTGCGCAGATTGACCCTCAGATGCACCGGCGCACGCCCTTGCAGCACCCGCGCACAGTCATCGGCCTTGTCCCCGAGGCTGTCGCGAAACCGCGCCCATAGCCAGTCGGGCAGGTCCAGGGCTTCGGCCCCGTCGCGCGGTGCGCGGCCGGCGCGACGCTCGGCCCCGGTCAGGGGCGGCGGCGCGAACCGGGCGCCCGAAAACACCGTATCCGGGTCGATTCCGTCGCGGCGGCACGCACCCAGCATCAGCCCGCGCCCGGTCTCCGCACCGCCGAGTGCGGCCAGCGACCGCCGGCAGCGCAACGCATCGAAGACATGATCGCGCACCGCCGCCCGGTCGCCCGACCCGGCATAGCGGTTGCGGCGCGCCCAGCCGGTCAGCGCCCGTTCGGCGGGCGCACCGGCCAGGATCTCGTCGAGGATCCCGATCGCCGCCTGAACCCGCGCGGCCGGAGTCATCCGCCCCGCCCCATGAAGGAAACGCCGGCCACCCCGCCGCCCCCGCGCGCCGTCACATCACCCGGTAGTTGGGGGATTCGCGGGTGATCTGCACGTCATGCACATGGCTTTCCTTCAGCCCCGCGCCGGTGATCTTCACGAACTTGCAGTTGCGCCGCATCTCGTCCACGGTGGCACAGCCGGTATAGCCCATGGCCGCCCGCAAGCCGCCCACAAGCTGGTGGATCACCGCCGAGGCCGGCCCCTTGTAGGGCACCTGCCCCTCGATCCCCTCGGGCACCAGCTTGTCGCTGGCGGCATCCTTCTGGAAATAGCGGTCGGCCGAGCCGCGCGCCATCGCACCCAGAGAGCCCATGCCGCGATAGCTCTTGAAGCTGCGGCCCTGATACAGGATCACCTCTCCGGGGCTTTCATCGGTGCCGGCAATCATCGACCCGACCATGGCGCAGGAAGCCCCGGCAGCAATCGCCTTGGCAAAATCCCCCGAATACTTGATGCCGCCATCGGCGATCACGGGGATGTCGCCGGCAGCCTCGGCGCAGTCCATGATCGCGGTCAGCTGCGGCACGCCGACCCCGGCCACCATCCGGGTGGTGCAGATGCTGCCCGGGCCGATGCCCACCTTGACCGCGTCGGCGCCGGCATCGATCAGCGCCCGCGTGGCCTCGGCCGTGGCCACGTTCCCGGCCACGATCCGAACCTCGTTGGACAGGGCCTTGGCCCGCTCCACCGCCTTCGCCACCGCGTGGGAATGGCCATGGGCGGTATCGATCACGATCAGGTCGCAGCCGGCCTCGACCAGCGCCTGTGCGCGCTCGAACCCGGCATCCCCCACGGTCGAGGCCGCCGCCACCCGCAGCCGCCCCAGCCGGTCCTTGCAGGCGGTGGGGTTGAGCACCGCGGTTTCGGTATCCTTCAGCGTGAGCAGCCCGGTCAGCTTGCCCTCGGCATCGGTGACCAGCAGCTTTTCGATCCGGCGCGCCTTCATCAGGCTGATCGCTTCTTCCCGATCGGCGGGTTCGCGCAGGATGGCCAGGTTTTCCGAGGTCATCATCGCCCGCACCGGGGTGTCGTCCGAGGTGGCAAAGCGCATGTCGCGGTTGGTGACGATGCCGACCACGCGGCCATCGTCATCCACTACCGGAAAGCCGGTCACGTTGTAGCGGGCGCGCAGTTCCTTGGCATCGGCAAGGGTCTGATCGGGGGTCAGCGTGATCGGGTTGTAGACGATGCCGGATTCAAATCGCTTGACCCGGCGCACCTGTTCGGCCTGCTCTTCTATGGTCAGGTTGCGGTGGATCACCCCCATGCCGCCGGCCTGTGCCATCGCGATGGCCATGCGGGCCTCGGTCACCGTGTCCATGGCGCTGGACAGAAGCGGGATGTTGAGCGCGATGTCACGCGTCACCCGCGTGCGCGTGTCGGCCTGCGAGGGCAGCACCGATGATGCCGCCGGAACCAGAAGAACGTCGTCGAAGGTGAGCGCCTCGCGAATCTGCATCTCGTCATCCCCGTGCATGAACCCGTTTGGCGGCAACCCTATCGCACGGATCACCAGCAGGGGAAAGGGGCCCGGGAGGATTTCCCACCCGCCCCGCTCAGCCGATCGCCGCGGTCAGTTCCTTCAGCGCGGCCAGCGGATCCTCGGTCGCCCAGATCTCTTCGCCGATGCCGAAAAAGTCGGTCACCGGAGCAAGTTGCGCCACCAGCCCGGCGCTCAGCCCGCCTTCGGCGACCACGGGTATCTCGATCATCTCCGACCACCACTGGAACAGGTCGAACCCGGCCACCCCCC
>JALTNO010000331.1 GCA_027000645.1 Paracoccaceae bacterium
AAGGGGCACAATTTTCCGCTGCTGACGCTGGTGGGGGTGGTGGATGCCGATCTGGGCCTGCAAGGGTCGGATCTGCGCGCGGCCGAGCGGACCTTTCAGCTGATGCGGCAGGTGGCGGGCCGGGCGGGGCGGGCGGAACGTCCGGGGCTGGCCCTGCTGCAGACCCATCAGCCCGATCACCCGGTGATCCGGTCGATCCTGTCCGGAGACGAAAAGGGGTTCTGGCAGGCCGAGGCCGAGCAGCGCCGGGCCGCGGGCATGCCGCCCTTCGGGCGCCTGGCCGGCATCATCCTGTCGGGAACCGACCTGGCCGCGGTCACCGATCTGGGCAATCGCCTGGCGCGCGCCGACGCGCCACTGCGACAGATCGGCGCGCAGGTCCATGGCCCGGCCCCGGCGCCGATCGCCCGGATCCGGGGGCGGCACCGGTTGCGCCTGCTGGTCAAGGCCGACCGCGCGGCGCCGCTGCAACAGGCCATCGCGCGCTGGATCGCGCCTGTGCGGCTGAGCGGCGATCTGCGGCTGGCGGTCGATATCGATCCGCAGAGCTTTTACTGATCCGGCCGGTCCACCCTTGCGGAGCCACCGGTAGCGGGGCGTGGCGCGGCCGGAAATCGCGCGCGGTGCGCGCGATGCCTCCGGCGGGAGTATTTGGGGCAAGATGAAGGGGCGGGGATCAAGGGGGCAGGCTGTCGCGCACGGCCTCGGCCGCACGCCGTTCGAACGCACCAAAGCGCGCCATGGTTTCGCGGATTGCCCGCAGTTTCGGAAGCCGCGCGGCGTAGTCTTCGGGGGAGGCCGCCGCAACCGCGCGCAGGATATCCGCCTCGTTTTCGCACAGGATCATGCCCGAGCAGTCCACGAAGCGGTCGATGTTCGGGCACCCCCAGTAGATCGGCACCGTGTCGCACAGCACCGCGTCCACCAGCTTTTCCGAGAAGTAGTTGCGTTCGCGCACGTTCTCGATCACCACCGAATAGCGATAGGGTGCCAGCCCCTCGGCCTTGCGCGCGAACGGGCGGTAGCCGCGCCCGAGGATCTCCACGTCCTGCCCGCTTTGCCGCAGTCGGTCGGCCACCGCGTGACGCAGCCGGTGCCCTTCGGATTCGCGTCTGGCCGAGGCGATCAGCGACACCATGCGGGTCTTTTGCAGGTCGAGCTGGCGCCATTCCGGCACCCATGTGCTGCCGAAGGGGAAGAAGATCCCGTTCGGGATTCGCGCCAGCAGGTCCTCGTTGAAGCTGAGCACCCGGAAGAAGCGGCGATGCGTCAGGCGCAGCAGGCGCAGATGTCTAGCGTGAAAGACCGAAGGTTCGCCGAAGACCAGCGAGAAACGCGCCCGGCTTCCGCGCGTGAGGCGGAAATGCACCGAGCTATTGGGCAGGGTGATGAGGTGATCGTCGGGGCCGAGATCACCCACCACGCCACCCTCCAGCCGCGATGGCAGGCCCAGCGGCCAGCTCAGACGTTCCAGCGGCATGCGCGCCAACGCCGGGCCCAGCCGGGTTCCGTAGGGCAGAAATCCGATCGCGGGTCCGGTCATCGGGAACGCTCTCCTGTCGCGGCTGGCCTCGGTGCCGACCTGCAGGCGTTCTGCCCGCGATTCCAGATCACGGCATTCAGGTCACGCCATCCCTGCCGGGCCGCCGCCGGCGCCAGGGTCTCCCTCGCGCCCGGGGTCGGTGCGGCCATGCGTCAATGCACCGGGACCGGTGCCAGATCGTGCTGCCGGGCGAGGAAGAAGGCCAGGCGGCGGTCGGCCACCAGCGCAAGCTGCTGGCCGTCCGCGTCATGCACGGCGTAGAAATGTTCCCGGTTGCCGGCGCCGGCCCGGATGTTCTCGGGCAGGTCGGCAACATCCACCGCCTTCACATAGACGATCCGGCGGCCTTCATCGTTGAAATCGAAAGGCGTATTCATCGCTTACCCCCTCTTGATCCTGATCGTCTGCACCACCGTCTCGGGATGGGCGCGGGAAAGATCCACATGCAGAAGCCCGTTTTCCAGCACCGCTTCGCCAACTTCGACCCCGTCGGCCAGGACGAACACGCGCTGGAACTGGCGTGCGGCGATCCCGCGATGCAGGAACACCCGGCCTTCGCTGTCGTCCTTCTGGCGGCCGCGGATCACCAGCTGGCGGTCCTCGACGGTAATGGACAGGTCCTCCTCGGCGAAACCGGCCACGGCCAGCGTGATCCGATAGGAATGATCCGAGGTCTGTTCGATGTTGTAGGGCGGGTAGCCTTCGGTGCCGGCCTTGGCCGTCCTCTCCAGAAGGCGTTCAAGCTGCTCGAACCCCAGCAGATGCGGGTATGAAGCAAGGGTAAGTTTCGACACGTTTCTCGTCCTTTTGCCAAAGCGACGTTCCGCTGCGGCCCCGAACCGGCAACCGCATTGCCCGGAATATGGGAAGATTGTCGCACGTTAACAAGAGCTAGGAGATTTTTCCCGTTCGGCGTATCCTTGCGCACACGCGATCATCACGAAACCGAGTCGCCCATGAATGCCCCGACCGACATGTCCATGAAGACCGAAGAAGTCCTGCGCGTCGAGCTGGAGGTCTTTCGCCGCCAGCATCGGGATCTCGACGAAGCGATCGCCGCGCTGCAGGAAAAGGGAACAGCCGATCAGCTCACGATCAAGCGCCTGAAGAAACAGAAACTTCGCCTGAAGGACCGCATTGCCTTCATCGAGGATCAGCTGACCCCGGACATCATCGCCTGAGGGCGTGTCCACCCATCCCGGCGCGGGCGCATCACCGCATTGCCCGCCGCCCGGTTTCGGCTATAGTGCGCGCTCTTTCAGCACAAGGGAGTCGCAATGGCCGAAATCCGCGTTGGAATCATCATGGGCAGTCAGTCGGACTGGCCCACCATGAAAGAGGCCGCCCGGATCCTCGACGAACTCGGCATCGCCCACGAGAAGCGAATCGTGTCCGCCCATCGCACGCCCGACCGGCTGTGGGATTACGGGCGCGGCGCGGTCGAGCGCGGCCTGCGCGTGATCATCGCCGGCGCCGGCGGTGCGGCGCATCTGCCGGGGATGATGGCTTCCAAGACCCGCCTGCCGGTGATCGGCGTGCCGGTGCAGACGCGCGCCCTTTCGGGGGTCGATTCGCTCTACTCCATCGTGCAGATGCCGCGCGGCTTTCCGGTGGCGACCATGGCCATCGGCGCGGCGGGCGCGGCCAATGCCGGGCTGATGGCGGCGCAGATCCTCGCCCTGTCCGACCCGGCGCTGGCCGGGCGGCTGGAGGCATGGAGGGCCGAGCTGTCGGCCTCGATCCCCGAGGCTCCGCGCGATGACGACTGAGCCGCTTGCCCCCGGATCGGTGATCGGCATCCTCGGCGGCGGGCAGCTGGGCCGGATGCTGTCGGTGGCAGCCGCCCGGCTGGGCTATTGCTGCCACATCTTCGAGCCGGGGGAGAACCCGCCCGCGGGCCATGTGGCCGAACGGGTGACCACCGCCGGCTATGACGACAGCGCCGCCCTGTCGGATTTTGCCGACAGCGTGGACGTCATCACCTACGAGTTCGAGAACATCCCCACCGCGGCGCTCGATCTGCTGGAATCCCGCACCCCCGTCCGGCCCGGGCGCGAGGCCCTGCGCGTGAGCCAGGACCGGCTGACGGAAAAGACCTTCCTGAACGATCTGGGCCTGCGCACCGCGCCATTTGCCGACATTGCCGGCACCGACGATCTGCACGCGGCGCTGGAACGCATCGGCACCCCGGCGCTGCTGAAGACACGCCGCTTCGGTTATGACGGCAAGGGGCAGGTGCGGATCGGCCCCGGCGACGACCCGGCAGCCGCCCTGGCCGCAATGGAGGGCGCACCGGCCATACTGGAAGGGTTCGTTCCCTTCAGCCACGAAATCTCGGTCATCGCCGCGCGCGGCGTGAGTGGCGAGATCGCCTGCTTCGACCCCGGCGAGAATGTCCACGAAGGCGGCATCCTGCGCCGCACCACCGTGCCCGCCCGCCTGTCCGCGGCGCAGCGCAGCGATGCGGTGCTGATCGCCTCGCGCATCCTGAACGCGCTCGATTACGTGGGCGTGCTGGGGGTCGAGCTTTTCGTGACCGCTCAGGGCCTGCTGGTCAACGAAATCGCCCCGCGCGTGCACAATTCCGGCCACTGGACCCAGCAGGGCTGCACCGTGGACCAGTTCGAGCAGCATGTCCGCGCCATCGCCGGGTGGCCTCTGGGCGACGGCCGCCGCCATGCCGACGTGGTGATGGAAAACCTGATCGGCGACGACATTGCGCGCGTGCCCGAGCTGGCCCGGCAGTCGCATGTGGCGCTGCATCTCTACGGCAAGGCCGAAACCCGCCCGGGGCGCAAGATGGGGCATGTGAACCGGGTTGCACCCCTGCGGGGATGACCCGCGGCCACCCTGCCCCGCGCCCGCCCGGCCACGCTGCTGCGGGGTGCCGGAGGCAGGCTGTGCCTCATCCGCCGATGGCGCGGCAATTGCCAATGCGGGCGAATTCCTCCATCACTGTTCCATGACACCGCAGCTCAGGGCCCTTTTCGTCCATCTCTTCACCGCTACCGGAGCGGTCTTCGCCATGCTGGCCATGCTGGCCGCCGCCGACCGGGAGTGGAGCCTGATGTTCCTGTGGCTGGTGGTCGCCTTCCTCGTGGACGGCATCGACGGGCCGCTGGCGCGGCGCCATCACGTCAAGCGATACGCCCCGGAATTCGACGGCGACCTGCTGGACCTGATCATCGACTACCTGACCTACGTGTTCATCCCCGCCTTCGCCCTGTTCAAGTCGGGGCTGATGGACGGCTGGACCGGCTGGGTGGCGATCATCCTCATCACCTTCGCCAGCGCCATGTATTTCGCCGACACCCGGATGAAGACGAAGGACAATTCCTTTTCCGGCTTTCCCGGATGCTGGAACATGGTGGTTCTGGTGATCTTCGCGCTCAAGCCCAGCTTCTGGGTGATCCTGGCGCTGGTGACGGTCCTGGCCATTGCCATGTTCGTGCCGCTGAAATTCATCCACCCCGTGCGCACCCGGCGCTGGCGGCGCGTCAGCCTGCCCGCGGCGCTGGCCTGGACCTTCTTTGCCGGCTGGGCGGCCTGGGCCGACTTCCACCCGCAAAGCTGGGCGCACTGGGGGCTGATCGTGACCAGCCTCTACCTGCTGTTTGCCGGCATCCTCCAGCAGATCATCCCCGAACGCAGCCGCGAGCAAAGGGGTCAGAAAACATCCTGAATCTCGTATTCCTTGCCGGCATGGGTAAAGCAGTCGCCCGCGCCAAGCCCCTCCATCGCCTTGTAGATCGGGCTTTGCGGTGAAATCCCCATGAAGGTGCGGCCGCCCATTTCGAATTTCTCGGTCGCCACCGCCACGACGAAGTTCAGATCGGGCAGCAGCACCACCGCCCCGGGCTGCACCGTGTCGGTGAGCGAAAAGTCGAGATTTTCCAGCACGTCGATCTTGGCGTGATGGGTCAGAACCGGGCCGTCGAAGGCCGCCGCCAGATCGGCGTGTTCGCGCGAGGCGGCCACGTCCTCCTTGTCGTGTCCTTCGCGGTCGTCCAGCACCGATTCCCGCAGCAGTTCGTCATGATGCGCCTTGGCCGCCTCAAGCGCCTCGGCCTCGATCGCCATCATCCGGTCGCGAAGCGCCAGCTTGAAGGCGGCACGGTCCTGAATGCTGCTCATCGTCCTTTTCCGTCCCTTTTCTCTTTCCGACATCCAGCGTGGGCCGCGAATGTCCGGAACACAACAGATTTTGCGCGCCCGCCGGCCCGAACGGGCGACATGACGCCACCGGGCCACGGTGCCGCGCCCCGTCCGGGCCCCGATCTACAGCCGGGTCAGCACCACGCCGGCCACGATCAGCCCGGCGGCAAGCACCTTGCCCCGGTCCATCCGGTCGCCGAAAACCAGCCACCCGATCAGCACCGCGAACAGGATCGATGTCTCGCGCAGCGCGGCCACCAGGGCGATGGGAGCCTCGGTCATGGCCCATACGACAATGGCATAGGCGGCGTAGGATGCGGTTGCGGCCAACAGTCCCATCCCCCAGGCGCGCGGGCCGGCTCGAAGTACGACACTGCCGCGCAACCCCACCAGGACCGGGGTGTAGAACACGGCCGACAGGATCAGAAGCCAGCCCACATAGGCCACCGCATCGCCCGAGATGCGCGCGCCCACCCCGTCGGTCAGCGAATAGCCGGCCGTCGCCACTGCCGAGCCCAGCGCAAGGGGAACCAGCCGCCGCGACTCCCCCGACCTGAAAGCACCGGCCGACATGGTCAGGATGCCCAGGCCGAGCACGAAGATGCCCAGATACCCGGTCGGCGAAATCGGGTCCGGCAGGACCGCCATGCCGACCAGCGTCACGATCATCGGCGCGGCGCCGCGGGCGATCGGGTAGACCCGGCTGAGATCACCCTGTTCGTAGGCATAGGCCAGAAACAGCTGATAGGCCATGTGGATCGCACCCGAGGCAACCAGCCAGGGCCAGACCTCGGGGGCGGGAAAGGGCCGTGTGGAAACCACGACCGCGCCGATCAGCGCATGCCCGAGCGTCAGGATCAGCATGGCCGTCTGCTTGCTGGTGCCGGTCTTGACCAGCGCGTTCCAGCCCGCGTGCAGCAGGGCCGCCAGAAGGACCGCGAAAAAGACCGCCGCGCTCATGGGTCAGTGCGGCGGGCCGGCTGCCGCATTCCCGGCGGTTCCGCCTTCCTCGTCGCCGTCGCGGGCAGCGGCACGGCTGCGCCGGGGGCGCTGCCCCCGGACCCCCGGGATATTTCCGGCCAGAAAATGACCAGAAAAATGACCGGGGGTCATCATCGGGTGTCGCCCAGCGCCTCGTCGCAGCGCTGGCAGACGCCGGGATGCGCATGGGTTCCGACATCGGGCAGGAACTTCCAGCAGCGCAGGCATTTTTCGCCTTCGGCCTTTTCGAACACGACACCGACGCCGGGGATCTCGGGCAGGCGGAAGGCCTCGGCCGGGATCGGGTCGGCGCTCAGGACAAGGCCCGAGGTGATGCACAGGTCGTCCATGTCGATGCCGCGCAGGATCGTCAGCAGATCGCCATCCTCCACATGCACCACCGGCGCCGCCTCGAGACTGGAGCCGATGACCTTGTCGCGCCGCTGCACCTCGAGCGCCGCCGTCACCACCCGGCGCACGCGGCGCACCCGGGCCACGGTTTCGGCCAGCTCCTCGTCGCGCCAGCCGGACGGGGTTTCGGGGAAGTCCTGAAGGTGCACCGAGCTGTCCTCGCCCGGATAGCGCGCCAGCCACACCTCCTCCATGGTAAACACCAGAAGCGGTGCCAGCCAGGTGGTGAGGCGGTGAAACAGCAGGTCCAGCACCGTGCGGGCCGCGCGCCGCCGCAGCGTGTCGCCGTCGCAATAAAGCACGTCCTTGCGGACGTCGAAGTAGAAGGCGGAAAGGTCCACCGTGCAGAAGTTGAACAGGGCCTGGAACACGCCCTGGTAGTCGTAGCGGGCATAACCTTCGCGCACGTGGCTGTCCAGCTCGGCCAGCCGGTGCAGCACCCAGCGCTCGAGCGGCGGCATCTGGGCCGGATCGGTGCGGTCGGCCTCGGAAAAATCGGCCAGCGAACCCAGCATGAAGCGCATGGTGTTGCGCAGCCGCCGGTAGCTGTCGGCCACGCCCTTGAGGATCTCGGGGCCGATCCGCAGGTCTGCAGTGTAGTCGGACTGGGCAACCCACAGCCGCAGGATGTCGGCGCCATACTGTTTGATCACCTGCTCGGGGGCGACGGTGTTGCCCACCGACTTGGACATCTTCATGCCCTTTTCGTCCAGCGTGAAGCCATGGGTCAGCACCCCCCGGTAAGGCGCCCGCCCCCTGGTTCCGCACGCTTGCAGCAGCGAGGAATGAAACCAGCCGCGATGCTGATCGGTGCCTTCCAGGTAGAGGTCGGCGATGCCGTCGGGGCTGCCGTCGGGGCGGTCGCGCAGCACGAATGCGTGAGTGGAGCCCGAATCGAACCACACGTCGAGGATGTCGAAGACCTGTTCGTAATCGTCCGGGTCGACGATGCCGGCAAGGAAGCGGTCCTTCGCGCCCTCGGCATACCAGGCATCCGCCCCTTCGGCCTCGAAGGCGGCGATGATGCGGGCGTTGACCTCGGCGTTTCTCAGCAGGAAATCCTCGTCATCGGGTGCCGCCCCCTTCTTCACGAAGCAGGTCAGCGGCACGCCCCAGGCGCGCTGGCGGCTCAGCACCCAGTCGGGGCGCGATTCGATCATCGAATACAGCCGGTTGCGCCCGCTTTGCGGGGTGAACTTCACCAGCCTGTCGATGGAGGTGAGCGCGCGCTGGCGGATCGTCCTGCCGTATTCGTCCTGCCCGTCGCCCACCTCGCGGTCGATGGCGGCGAACCACTGCGGCGTGTTGCGATAGATCACCGGCGCCTTGGAACGCCACGAATGCGGATAGGAATGGGTGATGCGCCCGCGCGCGATCAGCGCCCCGGCCTCGGCCAGCTTGTCGATCACCGCCTTGTTGGCATCGCCCTCCTTGCCCTTGGGGGTGATGATGTACTTGCCGCCGAAAAGCGGCAGATCGGGCCGGAAAGAGCCGTCCTCGGTCACGTTGTGGGTCATCTTCAGCCCGTGACGCACGCCCAGCACGAAGTCGTCGGCGCCGTGGCTGGGCGCGGTGTGGACAAAGCCGGTGCCGGCCTCGTCGGTGACATGGGCGCCGGGCAGCATCGGCACGTCGTAGTCCCATTCGCCCTGCCCGCCCTCGATCCCGCGGAAGGGGTGAGCGCAGATCGTCAGATCAAGCTGATCGGCGCTGACGTCGCGCAGGCGCTTCCAGCCGCTCACGCGAGCGGCCCGGAACACCTCTTCGGCCAGCCTGTCCGAGAGAAGATAGCGCTCGCCCGGCTTCGCCCAGTTGCCTTCGGGCGCCTCGGTGACCTCGTAAAGGCCGTAGGAGAGATCGGGGTTGAACGCCACCGCGCGGTTGGAGGGAATCGTCCACGGCGTCGTGGTCCAGATCACCACGTTCACCCCCAGCAGGTCCGATCGCGCGCCCGTCGCCTCGACCGCCCGCACCACCGGGAACTTCACCCAGATCGTGTGGCTGGTGTGGTCGTGATATTCCACCTCGGCCTCGGCCAAGGCGGTCTTTTCGACCGGGCTCCACATCACCGGCTTTGACCCCTGGTAAAGCGTGCCGTTCATCAGGAACTTCATGAACTCCGCGGCGATCACCGCCTCGGCATGAAAATCCATGGTCAGGTAGGGATCGTCCCAGTTGCCGATCACGCCGAGGCGCTTGAATTCGGTGCGCTGGATGTCGATCCAGCCTTCGGCGAACTTCCGGCACTCCTGGCGGAAGTCGATCACCGGCACCTCGTCCTTGTCGCGGCCCTTCGCGCGGTAGCGCTCTTCGATCTTCCATTCGATCGGCAGGCCGTGGCAGTCCCAGCCGGGCACATAGCGGGCGTCATGCCCCATCATCTGGTGGCTGCGCACCACCATGTCCTTGAGGATCTTGTTGAGCGCGTGCCCGATATGCAGATGCCCGTTCGCATAGGGCGGGCCGTCATGCAGGATGAAGGGCTTGCGTTCCTGCCGGGAGGCCTTCTCGCGCAGGCGGTCATAGATGCCGATCCGTTCCCACCGCTCCAGCCAGCCCGGTTCGCGCCGGGGCAGACCGGCGCGCATCGGGAAATCGGTTCGCGGCAGGTTCAGGCTGTTCTTGTAGTCGGGAGTATCGGCGCACATGGATCGTGTCCTTCGGATGTCGGATGGTGATCGGGATATATCGAAAAGCGGTCGGCGCGAAGTCTCCAGCGCCTTTGCCCGGCGCCCGAGAGATGTCAGAGCGCCGGGAAGATAATTCGGATGATGATGAGGCTCGGCCCGGTCATGGCGCGCCTTATAGGTGCCCGGCACCGGGACGTCCAGTGCCCCGGGCGGCGCTTTTCGCTTGCGCCGCGGGCAAAGCGGGGAAAGACTTTGCCCCGAGTCCGCCTGGGGGAATGCGCACATGAAACCACTGCCGGAAAGCCGGGCCGTCCTGCTGGTGCTGCTGCTTGTCACCATCGTCGCCGGCTACCTGGGCTTCCGGTTCTTCTATGGCATCGCCGGCGATTTTCCCTTTTCGCAGGAACTTCTGCTGGTCTTCATCGGCGCCATCGCCACGGTGCTGATCACCGCCCTGCTGCTCAACCAGCAGACCGAACTGGAATTGCGCAAGGAGGGCCAGGTTCTTCTGCTCAACCAGAAAAGCACCATCTACGAGGCGCTGATCGAACATGTCGGAGAGGTGGTGGAGCGCGGCCGGATGGAGCCCTCCGAACTGGCCGAGCTGCGGATTCTCAACCACAAGCTGGCGATGATCGGCAGCGCTCTGGTCATCCGTCACTTCAACGACGTGCTGCAACGCCTCGACAAGGCGATCACGGATGAGCGCTTCGACACGCGCGAACAGGACGACATCATGCGCGCCGTTGCCGTGCTGACCTATTACATGCGGCGCGACCTTCTGGGACGGGTCGAACACGAAGACGACTCCGCCGTCCTGCGCGACATCCTGGCCAACAACGCCGATCTTCAGGGCGAAGACGGCCCGTAGCGGCCCGGCGCCGGCGCTCCCCGCCGCGGCGGTTCAGCCGGGCTTGCGCGCAATCATCTCGACCGGGGCGATCCTGCCCGCCCGCAGATTGGCGACCACGTTGCCCATCTTCTGCCCCGCATCCGCACCCAGAACCAGGTGCGGCCCCAGCGGCGGCGGTCCTTCGCCGCCAGCGGCCGCGGCGGCCCGGCGCGCGAAGAAGGCCTCGGCAAAGGCGGTGCGGTCGAGCTCGGACAGCAGCTCGAGCCCCGCCGCGGCGATCGCCTCGCGATAAACCGCCGGTGCGGCCAGCGCGCTTTGCCGCGGCCCCTGCGCCCACGGCACCGGGTAGTCGATATCGCCCGGTCCGACCTTCATCACGTCGAAGATGGCAAGGCGCGCACCGGGCGCGAGCACGCGGGCCATCTCGGCCACGAGGCGGTGCTTGTCGGCGATGTTCATGCCGACATGGATCATCCACGCCGCATCGAATTCCCCCGCCCCGAAAGGCATCTCCAGCGCGCTGCCCTGCACCAGCCTCACCCGGTCGCTCAGCCCGGCCATCGCCGTGAGCGCCCTGCCGGTTTCGACAAACTCGGCAGTGAGGTCGAGGCCGACCACCTCGACCCTGCAGCCATGTGCCGCAAACCGCGCCGGTCCCCCGATGCCGCAGCCGACATCCAGTACCCGCTGCCCCTCGCGCAGGCCGAGACGCTCCAGCAGCAGCTCAGTCGCCGCGCGCCCGCCGATGTGCAGTTCGTCCACCGCCGCCAGAAGCTCAAGCGGTACCGGCCGCCCGGCGCCGGCCGCGCGCAGCCCTTCCTCGATCTTCTCCAGCAGCGACCCGCTGGTGTAGTGGTCGGAAACGTCCCGGCTGTCGGTCATGGCCTGTCCTCCCCCTTCATCCTCTGTCACGGCGCCTCTGAAACGTCCTGCCCCTGATCCCGCCTTTCGCCCCGCCCCGGCACCAGCCCGCCCAGCGCCCGGCCCACGATCGCCCGAACCGAGGGCCGGTGGCGGGGCGAGAACGGCAGCGGCCGACAGACCTCCATCGCCGCCACGCCGACGCGGGCCGACAGCGCGCCATTGACCAGCCCCTCGCCGAAGCGGCGCGACAGTTTCGACAGGATCGACCCGCCCAGGACCGGCTCCAGCAGATCGTCGCCCACGGCGACCGCCCCCGTGGCCACCAGATGGGCAAACACCGCGCGGGTCAACCGCCAGCTGCCGATCAGGCCCGAGCGCCCGCCATAGATCTCGGCCACGCGCCGGATC
>JALTNO010000332.1 GCA_027000645.1 Paracoccaceae bacterium
GCGGCACCGGCAAGACGCCGACGGTGATCTGGACGGTCGAGCGACTGCGCGCCGCCGGCCATGACCCGCACGTGGTCACGCGTGGATACGGGGGATCGTGCAAGGGGCCGGTGCGGGTCGATCCCCGCCGGCACGGGGCGGACGAGGTCGGGGACGAGCCGCTTCTGATCGCCGCCTTCACGCCGGTCTGGGTGGCGCGCGACCGTGCTGCCGGGGCGCGGGCCGCCGCTGCCGCGGGGGCTTCGGTGATCGTGCTGGACGACGGGTTCCAGAATCCTGCCGTTGCCAAGGACTTTTCGCTTGTGGTGGTGGATGCGCGGATCGGCTTCGGCAACGGGCGCTGTCTGCCCGCCGGTCCGCTGCGCGAACCGGTGGCGGGGCTGGCGCGCGCCGATGCGCTGCTGTCGATCGGAGACGGGCGCGCGCAGGCGGCCTTTGCCGCGCGCTGGGGCGGGGCGGTGCCGGTCCCGCATCTGACCGGAGAGTTGCGCCCCCTGCCCACGGGGATGGACTGGGCCGGGCTGCGGGTGCTGGCATTCGCCGGGATCGGCCACCCGGAGAAGTTCTTTGCCACCCTGCGCGGCCTGGGGGCGCGGCTGCTGCGGGCCGAGGCGCTGGACGATCACCAGGCGCTGACGCCGGCGCTGATGACGCGGCTCGAGGCCGAGGCGAAACTGCTGGACGCCCAGATGGTGACCACGGAAAAGGATGCCGTGCGCCTGCCCGACAGCTTCCGCAGCAAGGTCGTCACCCTGCCGGTGCGTCTGCACGTGGCCAAGGGCGACGCGCTGGGCGCGATGATGCTGCGGGCCGCGCCGCCGCCCGGCTGATCCGCCTCAGCGGTTCAGCTCGGCGTCGAGGATCGCCTTGAAGCGCTCCCACGGCTGGTTCTCGACCAGCTTTCCGTTGATGACGAAGCTCGGGGTGGCCTCGATCCCGTCGGCCTGGGCGTTCTTCTGATACCAGGCCACCAGCGCCTGCGCCTTGTTCGCGTCGCTGAGGCAGGCGTCAAGCCTTTCGTCCGAGATCCCCGCAAGCCGGCCGATCTTGCGCAGGCTGGAGACGATTTCCTCGGGGCTGTTGCCGCGGGCCCATTCCGACTGCCCCTTGTAGATCAGATCGGCGACGCCGAAGAACTTGTCCCCCTCGCAGCGCGCGATCATCGACGCCCACAGCCCGTAGCGGTCGAAATAGACATCCCGGTAGATGAACCGGACCTTGCCGGTGTCGATATATTCCTTCTTCAGCTTCCTGAACGGGCCTTCATGGAAGTTGCGGCAATGCGGGCAGGTGAACGAGGCATACTCGATGACCGTGACCGGCGCGTCCTCGGTGCCCAGCGTCATTTCCCGGATGGTTGCGGGTTCCTCTGCAACCCGTTCGATATCGGCAGCCGCCGTGCCGGTGCCGTTTCTTTCCGAAGCTGCCGGTGTCGAAGGCGCGGCAGCACTCGCATCTTCCCCCCGGTCGAGCAGAAGATAGGCGCCTCCCGCAGCCAGCAGGATCAGCACCGCAATCGCGGAAATCAGTCGGGTCATTTCGTGCCCTTTCTCAAGACCTTCCCTTCGATAGAACGTTGCGGGCCAGACGTTCAAGGGCAGTTCGAAGGTCCCGGTCCTCGATCTGTGCCGCGGTTTGCGCCGCCTTGCGCGCGATCTGCGGATCGGGAGGCGTTTCCGAGCCGGGGGGCGTCTTCGGTTTCGGCCCCGCGAACGCCGCCTGGCCTTCGGCAAAGCCGGCCGGCGCCGTCTGGGTGATGCGCACGCGGCTTATGGCATTATAGCCGTAGATGGCATTGACCCTCTCGCGCAGGCGTTCCTTCTGCATCTCCACCATCGGGGCATGGGCGCCCGTGGCCAGAACCGTGAGCGTCGCGCCAAAGCCTCCCCGGGCGTAGCTGATCTTCACGGGGCGGCAAATGGCCGCAATCTCGGGGCCGGCGATTTCGTCCCAACGGGTCAGCACGCGCGACACCGCGAAGCCCCGGCTTTCGCCGGCGCGGCGAATCCGTTCCCCCAGCACCGAGGCGGTGCGCCTGAAGCCGCGAGTTGTCGATGATCTTGGCGTCATGGGTGGATTCCCTGCTCGTGCCGCCTATTGTAGCCACCGAACGGGCAGGTTCCAGCGAAACCGGACGAGCGAGGCCAGAAGATTGTGCACCCCGACCACAAGCCGCGCCGAGATCGTCGGGGATCTGCTTGGCTGGTATGACGCGAACGCCCGCGACCTGCCCTGGCGCGTCGGGCCGGCCGCGCGCGCCGCAGGACAGCGCCCCGATCCCTACCGCGTGTGGCTGTCCGAGGTCATGCTGCAGCAGACCACCGTGGCGGTGGTGCGCGACTATTTCCTCCGCTTTACCCGCCTGTGGCCGACGGTCGGTGAACTGGCCGCGGCGCCCGAGGCGCGCGTGCTGGGCGAATGGGCCGGGCTGGGATATTACGCGCGGGCCCGCAACCTGGTGAAATGCGCCCGCGTCGTTGCCGGCGAACGCGGCGGGCGCTTTCCCGATACCCGCGACGGGCTGATCGGGCTGCCCGGCATCGGCCCCTATACGGCGGCGGCAATCGCCGCGATCGCCTTCGACCGGCCGGAGGCGGTGGTGGACGGCAATGTGGAGCGCGTTCTGGCACGCCTCTTTGCCATCGCCACACCCTTGCCGGCGGCCAAGGCGGAGTTGCGCAGGCGGGCGCAGGAGCTGACACCGACCCGCCGCCCCGGCGATTTCGCGCAGGCGATGATGGATCTGGGCGCCACCGTCTGCACGCCGAAATCGCCCGCCTGCGGCACCTGCCCGCTGCGCGCACCCTGCCGGGCACGCAGTGCCGGAACCGCCGCCGACCTGCCCCGGCGCGTGGCCAGACGCCCCCGGCCGGTGCGGCGCGGCATCGTCTGGATCGCCCGCAGCGAGGATGGCGCGCTGTGGCTGGAACGCCGCCCCGAGAAGGGCCTTCTGGGCGGCATGCTGGGCTGGCCCGGCACCGCGTGGGGCGAGTCCGAACCCGACGACACGCCCCCCTTTGCCGCCGACTGGCAGACCCTGCCCGGCGAGGTGCGCCATACCTTTACCCATTTCCATCTGATCCTGACCGTCCGGCATGCCGAGCTGCCCGCCGGCTTTCTCCCGCAGACCGGGTTTCTGGTTCCCGCCCGAAGCTTCCGCCCCTCGGACCTGCCCTCGGTGATGCGCAAGGCCTATGACCTGTGGCGCGGCCGGTGAGCGGCTTTCTTTGCCGGCGGCCCCGCTTCGGTTATGATCGGCCGCAACCGAAGAACCGAGGCCCCGGATGATCTCTGCCGAGCACCTGCGCCGCTGGCAAAGCGCGCTTCCCTTCTGGATTTCGTTCCTCCTGGTGCCGCTCTTGTGGATCGGCGCGGCATGGGGGGGGTGGTGGGTGCTCGTCGTGCCGGTGGTGACGTGGTACCTGTTTGCCGGGCTCGACGGGATTGCCGGGCTGAACACCGAAAACGCCGATCCCGACACCCCCGAGGACGACCTGTTCTGGTATCGCATCCTCACCATGGTCTGGGTGCCGGTGCAGTTCGTCACCCTGTTCGCGCTGATCGCATGGACCACCCGCGCCGGCCACCTGTCGGTGATCGAGCGGATCGGCCTGTTCTTCGGCATGGGCGTCATCTCGGGCACCATCGGCATCAACTACGCCCATGAGCTGATGCACCAGAAAAGCCGGCTTGAGCGATGGCTGGCCGACATCCTGCTGGCGATGGTGCTGTATTCGCATTTCCGGTCCGAGCACCTGCTGGTGCATCACCGTTACGTGGGCACGCCCCGCGACCCGGTGACCGCGCGCTACAACGAAGGCTTTCACCGCTTCTACCCGCGGGTGCTGCGCGAATGCCTGCTGTCATCTTTCCGGGCCGAGCGCGAAAGGCTGGCCCGCAAGGGCCTGCCGTGGACGCATCCCTCGAACCCGTTCTTCCGCTACTGGGCGCTGCAGGCGGTGATGCTGCTGCTGGCGCTGGCCCTGGGCGGCTGGGCCGGGCTGGGGCTGTTTCTGGTGCAGGCGGGTGTCGCGGTGTGGCAGCTGGAGCTGGTGAACTACGTGGAACATTACGGGCTGACGCGCAAACATCTGGGGGGCGGGAAATACGAACGCGTCCTGCCGCAACATTCGTGGAACGCGGCGCACAGGGTATCGAACTGGCTGCTGATCAACCTGCAACGCCACTCGGACCACCACTACAGGCCCGACCGGCGCTTTCCGCTTCTGCAGACCTATTCCGAGGCGCAGGCGCCGCAACTTCCCCATGGCTACCCGGTGATGACCACCGCCGCGATGATCCCGTCGCTGTGGCGGCGGATGATGAACCCGCGGGTCAGGCGGTGGCGCGAAATGTATTACCCCGAGATCACCGACTGGAGCGCCTACGACAAGGCCCGCAACCCGATGCCGCGCCCGATGCCGCGATAGAGGGGGTCACGCCGGCCCCCCGGCCCCGTCCGGCAGCTTCCAGATGGTGATCGGAGCGTCGATGCCCCGTATCCGCTGTGCCTCGAGCCGGATGAAGCCGCGAAGGCCCGCGTGGTCCTCGCCGGATTCGCGGATCACCTGATTGCGCAGGTCGTCGCTCATCACCAGCCGGCAATCATGGTCGCGGGTCAGAGCCTCGAGCCGGCTGGAAATGTTGACCGTGTTGCCGATCACCGCGAATTCCAGCCGGTTGGCACCGATATCGCCCAGAACCGCCGGGCCGTAGTGAATGCCGATACCGGCATAGATTTCTTCTTCGCCCCGCCGGCGGCGTTCGTCGTTCCATTCGTCCATGGTCCGGATCATCATCCGGGCGCAGTCGAGCGCATCGGTAGCGTCGTGCCTGCCGGCAAGCGGCGTTCCGAAGGTCGCCATCAGCCCGTCGCCCAGATACTTGTCGAGCGTGCCGTTGTGGCGGAACACGGCATCTTCCATGCGCGCGTGAAAGCCGCGCAGGATCTCGATCACGTCATGCGGGTCGCGCCCCGAGGCAAAGCGGGTGAAATCCACGATGTCCACGAACAGGACGGCAATGTCCTGTTTGCGCACCTGTTTCAGGGGATCGTCATTGTGCGAAAGTTCCTCGACGACGTTGGGCGAGAAATAGCGCGACAGGTTCGCGCGTTCGCGTTCCAGCGCGGCGTTGCTGATCAGCAGCCGGCTGAACCGGCGGGCAGAGAACGCCAGGGTGACCGCGACGATCACGAAGACCACGATTTCCTGCACCCGCAAGGGCACCTGGAAGCTGTTGGGATCGAGAAATTCCGCCAGCCGGGGCTGGTCGGCGAGGGCCGCGCTCACGGCGGCGGTCAGCGTCGGGTCGGGCTCGGACAACCACCAGGCCAGGCCGAGCGCCGCTGCCCACATCGCGCCGGTCCACATGCCGATGGCGATCACCGTGCGCCACGAGTAGGCCAGCGTTCCGGCCGCCAGGATGACGAAGAAGTAGAGGAAATTGTCAAGCCGGTACTGCATCGCCAGCGGCATGTGATCGGTGGCGAAAGGGTTGGGCACCACCATGCCCGTGGTCATGATCAGCAGGTCGATGAAGATCAGGGCCAGTTCCCCGCGCGACTGTCCGACCCGCCCGACCTTGCGGATGAACCATCCGTTCAGGGCCAGCAGGCCGAGGATCGCGTGGTAGTAGATCACCTCGGCGCCGGGGTTGAGGAAGATCAGGAAAACCGCGATCAGCGCCAGAGCAATCCAGCGCGCCTTGATCGCCAGCTCCAGACCTTCCTTCTTGTGCCGCTCCAGCGCGGCGGCGGTATACCTGTTCGGTGCCGCAACTGCGGGATCGAGACCGGGCATGATCCTTCTCCGGTTCCGGGAAGCCACGGCAGGGGAATCCGTCATATTCTCTTTTTCCTATGTGTTGTCGCCCGAGATAGGCGCAAAGCCGCGGGAATGCACCCCCTGCCGAGGGGCGCAATATGCCGCAATGGAGAAACGGAAAAAAGCCCCGCCGGCATGGCGGGGCAGTGTGGCGCCGCGTGACAGGCCACCGGCGCCGGGCGGTATTTCCGGATTTCGGGCTGCTTGCGGCGTCAGTTGCGCATCTCGGCCCGGATCTGCTGGCGCAGGACGTCGATGGGGACGGTCTTGCCATCGCGGCGGAAGCACCAGTAGGTCCAGCCGTTGCAGCTGGGCGCGCCTTCGAGGTGGGCGCCGACCTGGTGGATCGATCCGGTCACGTCGGCGCCGACGAGGGTGCCGTCGGCGCGCACCTTGGCCTTGTGCCGGCCGTTCATGCTCAACAGTTCCTCGCCCGGGCGCAGCAGGCCGCGCTCGACCAGCTGGCCGAAGGGTACGCGCGGCTCGGCCCGCTTCGAGGCGCTGACCTGAAGCGCTTCGCGGTCGAACTTGCGGACCCTGGCGATGCGCTTGTGCGCCACCTTGCGATAGGCGTCCTCGCGTTCGATCCCGATCCAGTCGCGACCCAGCATCTTGGCCACCGCGCCGGTGGTGCCGGTGCCGAAGAACGGGTCCAGCACCACGTCGCCCGGATTGGTCGATCCGACCAGAATCCGGTGCAGCAGTGCCTCGGGCTTTTGCGTCGGGTGCGCCTTGTCGCCGTTTTCGTCCTTGAGCCGCTCATGCCCCGTGCAGATCGGCAGCACCCAGTCGCTGCGCATCTGGATGCCTTCGTTCAGCGCCTTGAGCGCCTCGTAGTTGAAGGTGTATTTCGCGCCTTCTTCCTTGCTGGCCCAGATCATCGTTTCATGGGCGTTGGTGAACCGTTTGCCCCGGAAATTCGGCATCGGGTTCGACTTGCGCCAGATCACGTCGTTGAGGATCCAGTAGCCTTGATCCTGCAGCGCCGCGCCCACGCGGAAGATGTTGTGATAGCTGCCGATCACCCAGATCGCGCCGTCGGGCTTGAGCAGCCGCCGCGCCGCCTTCAGCCAGTCGCGGGTGAACCGGTCATAGGCGGCGAAAGAGGAAAACCTGTCCCACTCGTCATCCACCGCGTCCACGCGCGAATTGTCGGGGCGGTGAAGCTGGCCCTTGAGCTGCAGGTTGTAGGGCGGGTCCGCGAAGATCAGGTCGATGGACGCCTCGGGCAGGCTGTTCATCACCTCGATGCAGTCGCCTTCCAGAATGGTATTCAGCGGGAGCGCCGCGGCGCCCCTCGTCGTGGTCTTGGTCATTTCACTGCCTCTGTCGTGGCGCTTTGCGCGCTCGTTCATGCTTGTTTGAGGCAAGAATGATTCAAACGCGATTCTCCGTCAAATTCTTTTTTGAATCAGTCACTTACAGATTTTTCTTGATACAAGATGTTGTGTACTGGCCGGAATGATCGCCTATGATGTGGGGTGACGCCAAGATCTTGAAGCGCCGCGCGGTGACGTTTCGACGGATAGCCGGCATTGGTTTCCCAGCCATAGCCGGGGAATTGTTGCGCCAAATCCACCATGATCCGGTCGCGGCAGGTTTTTGCCACGATCGAGGCCGCCGCGATCGACAGCGACCGGGTATCGCCCCCGACCACCGCCCGCGCCGGAACGGCCAGCTGGCCCGGCACCATGTTGCCGTCGATCAGCACGAAATCGGGGACCGGGTTCAGCGCCGCGACGGCCCGCGCCATGGCAAGATGACTGGCGCGAAGGATGTTGAGTTCGTCGATCTCGGCCACGCTGGCATGGGCGATGGCCAGTTCGGCGCGGGCGTGGATGATTTCGGCCAGGGCCTCGCGCCGCCGCGCCGTCAGCTTCTTGGAATCGTCCAGGCCCTCGGGAATGTCTTCGGGGTTCAGGATCACCGCTGCCGCCGTGACCGGACCGGCCAGCGGCCCGCGACCCACCTCGTCCACGCCGGCGATCCGGCAATGGCCCTGCGCGATCAGGTCGGACTCCAGGCGAAAATCGGGCTTGCTCATGGGGCAAGGAAAAATCGCGAATCCGGCCCCGACACAAGGAAAAACGCCGAGAGAGGGCGCAAGACCCCCTCTCCGCGCGCATGCGGTCAGGTGTGATGCCTAGCGGCGGATCACGTAGCCCTTGCCGCGCAGGCAGGTCGGGTCATAGCCGGTGCGCCACCTGCGCCCGTTCCAGAACGTGGTGCGGCACTGGCCGGGAAGCTGCGCGGTGCGGCCGTAATAGCGGCGCAGGCATTTTTCGCCCACCAGCGTATCGTTGGCGCCGTAGCGGGGCGTCGGCAGAAGGCAGTATTGCGGCACCACGAAGCGGCTGACCTTCGGCGTTGGCGGCGGCGGGAGCGGGTGGCGATATTTCGGCATCGGCGGCTGCCATGTCGGCGTGGCCGTGGTTGTCACCTGGACGGACGATTCGCGGCTGTTCCTGATGGCGGCGCCGATCAGGGCAAGCGCCGCGATGCCTGCCAGAATGCGGGTGGTTTCGTCGGCGCGGGCCGGTTTCGCGACCAGCGAGATGCCGGTAACCGCGATGGCGGCGGAAATGATGAGGGCGATGAACTTGCGATGCATGGCTGGGCTCCTTTCCCTGGCGCAACGGGGCGCGTTGTCCGGTTGATCCGACCTGCCGCGGGGCGGGCCGGATCAGCTATGGCCCGAGGCTGGACGCAGGCACCTCCGACAGGCAATATCGGCCGCCCGCTATCCGATAACGGCCGCGGCAACGCCTTGTCGTTATTGAATAACGCCCGCTTTCCGCGCAGGATCGGGGCATGAGACACGCCCTGCTTATCCTCGCCCTTGCGCTGGCTGCTGCGGTTCCTCCCGCCTCTGCCGGCGCCGCCGACTGCTTTGCCGACTACAAGGCCAAGCGCGACAACCCCCTGCGCCTGCATTACGGTGTGATGCAGTTGCAGGGAGAATGCACCCGCGCATCGGCGCAGGCCGAGGTGGCCGCACGCCTTGCGCGAGCCGGATGGACCCTGCTCGACGTGATATCCGTCTTTGGCCCCGAGGGCCTGAAAGGGAAGAAGGCGAATGCGGGAAAATTCTATCTCCGTTTCTGAGGCACGCCGGTCAGGCACCCGCATCGTCGCGGCCGGCATCGCGGCAATCGTTCTGATCCTTGCCGCGACCGGCGCGCTGCTGCTGCTGACCCTGCCCGATGCCAACGCCTTCAACGCGCGGGTCGAGCGCCTGTTCGTCGAAAACGATCTGACCAGCCAGGCCGAGATCAGGCTGCTCGAAATCCTCGCCCAGTCGGGCACCGCCTTCTCCGATACGCTGGCCAGCTACCGGATGGTGATCTTCGTGCTGCTGGTCTTTGCCACCGCGATGATGATCGCGGCGCTGGTGTTCCTGGTCATGCTGGCGACGCTCAACCGGCGGATGGCGCAGATCGAACATGCCGGCATCCAGGTCAATTCGCTGCTCATCAGCCGCGAGGAAAATACCGTCTATCTGAACAACCTGGATTTCCGCCTGACCCCGGCGGCGATGGAGACGCTTGCGGTCCTGGCCGAGGCGCGGATGGATGACGAGGTGCTTTCCGGCGCCCAGATCGAGGCGATGATTTCCGGGCGCGATCCGTCCGACTGCGACGAAGCGGCGGGCGCGACCCGGATCAAGCGGTTGCGCGACACGCTGGGCAACCAGATCGTCAGCCAGCTTCTGGTCAGGAACATCGCCAGGCGCGGTTACATGCTGTCCATCGACAAGGACGTGATCCGCATGGTCTGACCGTCGGCCGGCGCCCTCGGTGGTTCGCAAACCCGCGGGGAACGGGGCAATGAAGGGCCGTGTTCCGGCGGTGTCGTTGCAACGGCAGGCGGGGAACGGGGATGCGCCGGACATGATTCATTCGGGTTTCATTCGGGCGCCGAATCCGCGGAATTTCCGCCATTGTCCCCACGATCGATCAAATCCGGGTCATTGCCGGTCGATTCGCTTTGAAAACCGGCATCGCGGGACCATCATTACCGGCAATGCCCGTGTTCCCCGTGCATCGAAGGTGCCGACCGATGAATGTTCACCGACCGACCGAATACTATTCCATCGAGACCGAACCGCTGAAGGGCAGGGTCGTCGCGCGCCGCGGCGAACTGGTGCTGGCCGACAGCACGCGGGCCCGGGTGATGTATGAAACCCGGCTCGCTCCCGCGGTCTATTTCCCGCCCGAGGATGTCCGGGTGACGCTCGAAGGGCCGACCGGCCTGCAGACGTTCTGCCCCTTCAAGGGGACCGCCAGCTATCGCGACATGATCCTGCCCGATGGCGAACGGATCGCCAACGCGGTCTGGAGCTACGAGGATGCCCTGCCCGAATCCGGCGACATCCGCGGCTGCCTTGCCTTCATGCCGAGTGCCGGTGCCGAGATCGACCTGGGAGAGGCCAGGCTGCGCGAACCGGATCGGGGCAATCTTTGCGGCCCGCTGATCGACTGGCTGCTGCTGGATGCCGCGCGTGCCACCACCCCCGAGGTGTTCACCAGGGCGCTGGCGGAAAAACTGGTCGAACAGGGGGTGTCGGTGATGCGGCTGAGCGTGATGATCTGGTCGCTGCACCCGCTGATCGTGGGCAAGAACTACGTCTGGACCAGAGACGAGGAAGAGGTGGCGACCTTCGCGCCCTCCTACGAGATGCACGATCATCCCGGCTTCCTGAACAGCCCGCTGCGGCACGTGGCCAACGGGTTGGGAGGCGTGCGCCAGAAGATCGGCACCGACTACCGCGAAAACAGCTTTCCGATCATCGAGGATCTGCGCGCGATGGGCGCCACCGACTATGTGGCCATGCCGCTGGTCTTTTCCGACGGGCGGCGCCATGTGCTGACCATGACCAGCGACCGCCCCGACGGGTTCACCACCTCCAATCTCGGGCTTGTCTATGAATGCGCGCCCAGCATCAGCCGGTATTACGAGGTCTTCCTGCAGCGCGAGAATGCGCGCACGATTCTGGAAACCTATCTGGGCAAGCGTGCCGGCGCACGGGTGCTGGGCGGTGAGATCCGCCGCGGCGACGGCGACGAGATCGACGCCGCGATCATGTTCTGCGACCTGCGCAATTCGACCGCGCTGGAAGAGACGCTCGACCGGGAGAAGTTCCTTTCCCGGCTCAACGAGTTCTTCGAGGTTGCCACGGACGTGGTGCGGGAAAACGATGGCGAGGTGCTGAAATTCATCGGTGACGCGATCCTTGCCGTGTTCCCGGCGGGCGAGGATTCCGATGCCGCCCGCGCCCGGGCGCGGGCCGCGGCGCGGGAAATCACCGAGCGTCTTGCGGGGGCGGGCGAATCGCCGTGCACCTATCCCTGCGACTGCGCCATCGGGCTGGCCTATGGCCGGGTGACCTATGGCAATGTGGGTTCGCGCGACCGGCTCGATTTCACCGTGATCGGCCAGGCCGCCAACATCGCCGCGCGCCTTGCCGATCAGGCCAAGAAGATCGGCCACCGCATCGTGGCGACCCGCAACATCGTGGGTGATGCGCCCGAGGGCGAGGCGCTGGGCGCGTTGCGGCTGCACAACGTTTCGCGCCTGGTCGAGGCATACACCTTGCCGTCCGGCACCGAGGCCGAAGCCACCACGCCGGCAAGGGCGTCCTGAAGGCGCGCCGCGGCCCTTGCGGGCGCGCCCGGTTGAGTGCAAAAGACGGGCGCCCCTCTCGCGGGTGAAGGTGACGCCGCCAGGAGCCCCGCCATGCAAGCGCTGCTGTTCGAACTTCCCCCGGTTCCGGCCATTCCCGTGCGCGGCGAATCGGCCGCCTACGCGCTGGGCCGCATCTTCTGTGTCGGCCGCAACTATGCCGCCCACGCCGCCGAAATGGGCGGCACGGTGGATCGCGAGGCGCCGTGGTATTTCACCACGACCCCCGCCAATGCGGTGCCGAGCGGCGCCGTCGTGCCCTATCCGCCGGGCACCTCGGACTACCACCACGAAGTCGAACTGGCGCTGGCC
>JALTNO010000333.1 GCA_027000645.1 Paracoccaceae bacterium
CCTGCCGCACCCCCCGCGAGGCCTGGCTGGTGGGCCGCTGGCTGCTTGGCAAGGCCGCCGCCCGCATGCGCCGCGACGGCCGCCTGGCGCGGCGGCTCTCGCTGATGGTCCGGACGGTGAGCGGGGGCCGGTGGTCGGGCGCGATCCGCACCATGGCGACCGCCGACACGCCGTTCCTGCTCAGGCTCTATCGCCAGCTGTGGCAGCGCATGGCCCGGGAGATCGGGCCCTGCCGGATCCTCTCGCTCGGGGTGCACCTGGGCGAGGTGATCGACCTGGCGGAGCGGCCCGGGGACCTGTTCCTGCCCGTGCCCCCCGGCGAGGCGAGCCGCCGCGAGCGGCTCTCAAGCGTGGCCGACGCCATCAACCGCCGCTTCGGCCCCGGAACGATCAGCTTCGGCATCGAACGCCCCCATCCGGGGTTCTTCGAACGCGGGTGAGGGCTTGGAAGGGGCGCGCTGCCGGCACCTGCTCGGACAGCACCTCGCCTCGGGGGATGGTCTGCAGGGTGGTGATGAGGGCTGAGAGGATGGTTTCGCGGGGGGTGGGCATGTTAGACCCCTGATATTCGGTGAGACGGTAGCCAAGGCAGCAAAGAACATAGGGGGTCCATGTGGCCAGTATTGATGAAACCCAAGGCGCTATTCCGGGAACAAACAAATCGGCAGAGCATCGCAATAAAGGGCACGAAAGCCGTTCCTATTGGTGGGTAAACCACAAACAAACATATGCCCATGAGGTAAACGGCAACTACCTCTGGTCGCCGACGAAGCGCAGCGATGGGGGCAGAAACGAATTCTACGAAAATATGAAGCGAATCCGTCCTGGCGATGTGGTTTTCTCCTTTGCCAACGCAGAAATCAGGGCCATCGGAATTTGCTTGGCGCCCGCAGTATTGGCACCAAAGCCGAGTGAATTTGGCGTTGCTGGCGATGCATGGGACAACGAAGGTTGGCGTGTGCCTGTTGAGTTTACTCGTTTGAACTCGCCCTTGCGCCCGAAGGACCATATGGACGTCCTTGCTCCCACGCTTCCCGAAAAATACTCCCCTATCAGAGCGAACGGGAATGGTAACCAAGGTGCCTATCTCGCCTCGGTCCCAGAGGACATGGCGCAAGCCATCATCCATCTTCTGGGCACCCAATGGTCCGCACTCAATTTGAAAGCCACCTCTGGGTGGGAGCAGCAAGAAGAGGTGTCGGAGGCGTCCGAACAGGAGGTAGAGCGTGCAATCCGAAACCGAACCGACATTGATGAAACCGAGAAGGTGCAACTCGTGCGGTCTCGTCGCGGACAGGGGGTGTTCCGTCAAAATCTCGAGTCCATGGAGAAAGGCTGTCGGATCACGGGCGTTACGAACCGCCGCCACTTGAGAGCCAGCCACATCAAACCCTGGCGAGCATCGACCAATTTTGAGAAGCTTGACGGGAACAATGGGTTGTTGCTTAGCCCGCACATCGACCATCTGTTCGACCAGGGCTACATCAGCTTTGGAGGTGATGGCTCGCTCTTGGTCTCGCCCGAGGTCGATAGTGATACCTTGGCACGATGGGGGATCGATCCGAATGGGAATTTCGGACCTTTTCGTGCTGAGCAATTGCCCTATTTGACCTTTCACCGCGAATTTGTATTTCGGGCGTAGTGGCGCTGTTAAGGAAGTGTTCACGGTTCTATGCCAAGGTTTTCCCCATGTATATCTGGACGCTGGAAGCCTGTAGGGATGAAGAGCGCATCGGCTGTCGGTGGGGGTATGTTCTCGCCTCCAGCGAAGAGGAGGCCGTTGCACTGGGCCGCGCATCCTCGAACTTGCCTTTCGTCTGGGCGCATCGAATGCGCGACGAGATGATTTGGCCGGGGCCACCTGGCCAAACGCTGTATTGGTCATCTTGACCACCTCTCCACGATCATCCCCGGTACCTTACCCGCCACCGCCTCCGCAGCACCGGCCAGGTCCAGCCGCTTGGGCAGCTTCACCTGCGGGACCAGCACGAAGATCGGGATGGTGACGTTCCTCCGGAACCGCCGCTTCGAGGCTTTGAAGCTCAGCGGGTCGCTTGTCCGCCGCGCCCGCGCCGTGCCGTCATCGACCAGCAGCGGGAAGCGGCCCCTGCGATAGACGAAGCGCAGGCGTTTGCCGGTTCGTTCCTCCCAGATGTGCGGCGTGATGCGGGCGTTGCGGGGTCCGCGCATCCGCTTCGCCACACGATCCACCGGGATCGCCAGCCAGAACCCGTCCTTCGAGCGGATCAACGATCCTTCCTCATGCGCCCCGACGATTTCGGGCGCCTTCGACCAGATCAGCGCCGCGGCATTCATGCTCGGAGTCCCCTCCGGATAGCGCCTGGCGCGGACGGTGTTGGCCAGCCGCCGCCCCAGCCCCGCCCCGGTGATCTGCCCGCGCCAGGCGCGCTTCACGGCACGCCCGGCCCGGTCCATCGCTGCGGTGACGGCCCGCTCGCCCGCGAGATACTCGCGATGGAGCTGCGCCTGCAGATCTTCCTCGGTCTGGAAGGTGATCTTCACGCCGGCACCAGTTCCAGGGTCCAGATGAGCCGATCCCGGTCGCGCCGGGGCTCGCCCTGGATCACGAAGTTCTCAACATCAATGCTGATGCCATCCCCCGGCTTCGGGTTCGCCATCTCGGAGACCCGCACATCGACCAGCGTGGTCTCCGACAGGATTTGCGCCGACCCGAACGCCGTCACCTCATCCGGCGCCTTGCGGATCACCCGGACGGGCACGGGTGCCCCTCCCGCCGGATACCAGGTGGCATCGAGGCCAAGGTTCACGTCCTGGAACAACGCATCCAGGGCCGCCGCAAAGGCAGTCATGCCCGCCCGCCTCAGTTCGAGGAGAACAGCCGCACGGCCAGCGCCGGGCGCTTGTTGACCGGCAGGATCGAGGCCTCGGTGAGAAGGTCGATGCCGTCCCCGCGCTCGCGGGTCATCTGGCGGGCGTAGAGCTCCAGCCCGACCGTGTTGGCGGTCTCGATCAGGTTGGCCGGCGCGCCGTAGGTGGTGAAGGTGTCGATGGTGCCCATCGGGAAGGCAATGCCTTCGCCGGCCGGGATCAGCCGCTCGGTGGTGCCGTTCGAGAGCGTGACGGAGGCGTTGTATTCCTCGAACAG
>JALTNO010000334.1 GCA_027000645.1 Paracoccaceae bacterium
GTCTCCGCCAAGTCCCCGCTCGGCGAAGCCCTCAAATACATCGCCAAATACTGGGACGGCTTGACCCTGTTCCT
This sequence comes from Paracoccaceae bacterium, assembly GCA_027000645.1. Lineage (GTDB taxonomy): Bacteria > Pseudomonadota > Alphaproteobacteria > Rhodobacterales > Rhodobacteraceae > Jhaorihella. The sequence goes on from JALTNO010000334.1 coordinate 75, forward strand.
GACCGACGGCCGCATCGAGATCGACAACAATGCCGTCGAACGCAGCATCCGCCGTAACCATCCGGCGTGGGCCGCAGCGGTGTCAGGCCCGTTTTACACGGTCCATTTTGATGATCTTGCGGAGGTTTTCGATTCCAAACGGCGAGAAGGCCATGACGCTGTCATCATTCGGGCCGTGGACCCAGATTACGCCGTCTTCGGGTTCCATATCGATGGCGAGATGGAAGAGCCGATCGACGGTTTCTCCCAATTCGGCAGCGACACGGTCGATGGTCTTGACGGAATGCACCTTGTTCAGCTGCATCGTCATGCCGCCTTGGCGAGGGGCTGGGATTTCCAGTTCCAGGGCAGAAGTTCATGCACGCGTGAGACGGGCATGTTGGGCAGCCGGGCGAGGACATCAGCCAGCCACGCCTGTGGGTCGATGTCGTTCATTTTTGCCGTGACGATGAGGGTATACATGGCGGCGGCCCGATGTCCTCCGCGCTCGGAGCCGGCGAAGAGCCATGACTTTCGGCCCAGGGCCACGCCGCGCAGGGCGCGTTCGGCTGCATTGTTCGTCAGGCAGATGCGCCCATCTTCGAGGAATGTCGTGAACGCCTGCCAGCGGCCTTCTTTCTCGAACATATAGTTGATCGCCTTGGTGACCTTGTTGTGCCTGGACAGTTTCGCGCGCTCTTGCTGCAGCCAGTCATGGAGGCCGTTCACCAAGGGGCGGGACAATTTCCGGCGCACGGCAAGGCGGGCATCGGCATCCAGCCCGTTGATTTCGCGCTCGATGTCGAAGATGGCGTCGATCCGTTTTACCGCTTCCAGCGCGACCGGCGAGATCTGATGGGCAGGTTTACCCTTGCGCACGGTGCCCGCAATGTCTGCCAGCTCGAAGAACTTCCGGCGGGCATGCGCCCAGCACAGCGCGCTTGTCACGGGCCCCGGGTCGCGACCCCCGCGATAGAGGTCGTTGTATCCGCCGTAAGCATCGGCTTGCAGGACACCTTGCCATCCGGCGAGATGCTGGTTGGGATTGGTTGCCGCACGATCACGCGAGAAGCAGAAGAACGCGGCCGGTGGTGCGCCACCATTCCAGGGGCGGTCATCGCGCACATAGGTCCAGAGACGGGCCTTTTTTGCACCGCCCCGCGCCAGAAGCGGCACGGTCGTGTCGTCGCCATGCAGGCGGTGAGCGGTTCGCACATGGCTCTCGATCAGCGTATGGATCGGCTGCAACGCGACAGTGGCATGCCCGATCAGGTCTGCCAGGGTCGACAGGCTCAGCTCGACGCCTTCACGGGCAAACCGCTCGGCTTGCCGGTTCAACGGCTGGTGCTGACCATATTTCTCAAAGACGAGCATGGCGATCAGGCTGGGCCAGCCCATCCGCGCGGGATCGCATGGAACGGGGCCGGTGGTTGGCTGATCTTCTCGCAGGCCCGGCATGTGAACTTCTCGCGGACGGTCTGGATCACTTTCCACTGTCGCGGGATCACCTCCAGCGTCTCGGTGACGTCTTCGCCCATCTTTACGATACGATCGGAGCCACAGCAGTTGCAGGTGTCGGGGGCCTCAACGACAACTCGCTCGCGCGGAAGATGCTCAGGGAACGGCTTGCGCACCGGATGGCGGCGCGTGAAGGCGCGCACCGTGGTGGCCTTGTCGGCCGCCTCTGCTGCAGCCAAAGCATCCTCGGTTGCCGCGGCTTCCAACTCTTCGAACTGCAGTTCCAGTTGATCGATCAGCCGCGCGCGCCGTTCCGACGAGATGCCGTATTTGTCGCGGCGCAGTTTGGTGATCTCGAGCTTGAGCTCCTGAATCATCGCTTCCGAGCAGGAGACAACCGCACGGGTCTGTGCCAACTCGCTTTCCGCAGCCTCTGCGCGGGCCTCTGCCGCGACCAGGGCAGCGCGTAATCTGGCGAGTTCGCAAGCAGCATTCGACATGGTTGATTTCTACCATCCAAGCTCGCGAGACACCAATAAAATCAGGCCTTTTGGCGCAATTTATCCGGCCTTTGCAGGGCGTTGCGTCCAGCGTGGATTGCGCCAGTCAATACCTTCCAGAAGATAGCCCAGCTGTGCCGCCGAGATCTGCACCGCTTTGCCCGACCGGCTCACCGGCCAGATGAACTTGCCCGCCTCCAGGCGCTTCAGATAGAGCGACATGCCCACGCCATCGTGCCACAGGATCTTTACCAGATCGCCCTTGCGGCCCCGGAAGCAGAATATCTCTCCTGCATGCGGATCGCGGCCGAGACCCTCCTGTACCTGCAACGCCAGCGTGTTCATGCCCCGCCGCATATCGGTGATGCCGCCCGCAATCCACACCTTCACACCTGCCGGAAACGCGATCATGCCCGCTCCACCACCTGGATGAGCCGGGCCAGCGCCTCCGGATCCACGCCGGTCGGCACGATGAGCCGGCGGCCATTCGGCAGGGCAATCTCGACCTGAGCGCCCCGGGTCGGCTCAAAGGGATCGGCTGGACCCGACTGTGAAACCGGGCTCACCTTCGTCACGGTGACTGGCGCAAAGGAGGCTGAGTGCGAAGGGCCAAGCTCACCGTTCCGATATTGCCGACGCCAGGTTGTCAGCAGTGAGCGACAAATGCCATGCCGCCGCGCCGTGGCGCTCACCTGGCGATGGCCGACAAAACTCTCCTCGACAATCCGGAGCTTTTCCTCATCCGGCCAATGCCGACGGCGGATACCATCAGCAGCGGAAAGAACTTCGATTTGCGGGCGATACGTAAAGTCGGACATAAGGGCGGACTTATCATCGGATCGCAGCCCAAGTCAGACGGCCGCCGCCGGAGCCTTACCATCCGCCCCATCGCGCTCAACCGAAAGAACGCCCTCTTCGCAGGCCATGACGCTGGCGCACAGAACTGGGCGATGCTGGCCTCGCTGATCGAAACCTGCAAGCTCAACGCCATCGATCCCCACGCCTGGATAACGGCGACGCTCCGGGCCATCATCAATGGACACAAGCAATCCGATATCGACGCCCTGCTGCCCTGGAATTACGCCCAGCCAGTGTGATCAGCGCA
>JALTNO010000335.1 GCA_027000645.1 Paracoccaceae bacterium
GCGCGCGATCATCTGGAGGCCGGCGCCAGGGTGGTGGTGACGGTCGAGGCGACGATGGAGGCCGATCAGCTCAAGCTTCTGGGGCGTTCGGTGGCGCCGATCGACACGGTGGTGGCGCAGGCGGGGGCGACCGGGCTGCGGGTCTGGATCGACGATGCCGGTGCGGTGGATGTGGTCGCCACGGTGCTGGAGGATGCGCTGGCGGCGGCGCGCGGCGCGGCGCGGGGGCCGGTGGTGCTGTGCCTGATGGACCCCGCCCTGCCCGGCGAGGTCGAGATGGACCTGGGTCAGGACTTTGCCATCAACCCGCAGATCCGGGGTGCCCTCGGCTCTCTCGACGGCGTGGTCATGGTCGAAGAGCTCTGAGGCAGTGCCTCAGCCGCGAAAGGTGAGCACCGCCAGCACCAGCGCCAGCACCGCCGAGGCCAGCGCCAGCGATCCCAGGACGATCATGCGCGCGGGCGGGGGCGGGCGGCCCCGGCGCCGGGCGGCGATGACCGAGCCGTTGATCAGGACCGCGCAGATGGTCAGCACGACCACGAAGACCATCTTGCTGCGGAACAGATCCGGCAGGGCTGCCCAGCTGCCGTAGAGGCGGGCGACCAGCGCCGGTCCCGTCACCCACAGCACTGCAAGGCCCAGCGTCGCCGCCAGCCCGATCTGCCGGCTGGCCGCGGCCAGGGCGGGGCGGGCGCGGGCATCGCTGCGGGCGGCCAGACGGGTGATGACGAGATTGGCGAAAGTGCCGCCGATTCCGGCGCTGAAGGCCAGAAAGTGCAGAATCAGCAGGGTCGATGTCATGCCCGTTTCCTCCCGATCCCGGACGTGTCGCGCGGCATTCTACCGGAAAACGGCTCTGGCGCCACGCCCGGCCGTGCAGGGCCGGGTCTCTCGCGGGGCCGTCAGCCCGTCAGCCGCGCCTGCGTCCGCGGCGACCGCGACGTTCGGGGCGGGCCTCCTCGTCGCCGGTCCCGTCCGAGGCCGAGGAGAACGGCCCGATCACGGTGGCGATCTGCTCCAGCGTCGGGCGTTCGCCGCGCGGTCGGGTGTCGAGGGCTTCGCGCATGTGCCGCAGGTGCTCGGGCGTGGTGCCGCAGCAGCCGCCCACGATCTTCGCCCCGGCATCGCGGGCCATGACCGCATATTCGGCCATGAGTTCGGGGGTGCCGTCGTAATGGATGTGCCCGTCCTGGTATTTCGGGATGCCGGCATTGCCCTTCGAGATGATCGGCCGTTCCGTCCCCTGGGCCACGAAGCCCAGCACCGTGCGCAGGATGTCGGAGGCGCCGGTGCCGCAATTGGCGCCGAAGGCCAGCGGCGGGTTGGGCAGGTTTTCCACCAGCTGCACCATGTCGGCCGAGGTCACCCCCATCATCGTCCGCCCGGCGGTGTCGAAGCTCATGGTGCCGCACCAGTCCATGCCGGCCAGCGCAAAGGCCTCGGCCGCGGCGCGGAATTCCTCGGGGGCCGAGATGGTCTCGAGCCACAGCACGTCCACCCCGCCTTCCTTCAGCGCCTCGGCCTGTTCGTGGAACATCTCCACCGCCAGGGCGTGGGTCAGCGTGCCCACCGGTTCGAGGATCTCGCCGGTCGGCCCGACCGAGCCGGCGACCACCACCTTGCGCCCGGCGGTATCGGCCACCTCGCGGGCCAGTTCGGCCGCGGCGCGGTTGAGCTCGCGCACCCGCCGGTGGGCGTCGTGCAGCTTCAGCCGCGAGGCGTTGCCGCCGAAGCTGTTGGTGAGAAAGAGGTCGCTGCCGGCATCGACCGCGCCGCGGTAGAGGGCGGTGATCTTCGCCGGCTCGGCGGTGTTCCACAGCTCGGGCGCATCGCCCGATTGCAGCCCCATGTTGAAAAGGTTGGTCCCGGTGGCGCCGTCGGCCAGCAGGGTGTCGAGGCTGTTCATGAGCTCGGAAAGGGCGTTGGTCATGGCGATCGCTCCGAATCGGCAAGCGGGGCGGCAGCCGCCCCGGATGTGTGAGCGCCCCGTCTGTCACGGACGGGGCGCGCAGGCAAATTCAAATCGTTCAAGATGAACATGAGCCCCGCGCCGGGGCCGGTGCCGGTTGCCCGGGAGTCAGTCGCCCGAGGCGACCTCCTGCATGATCTGTTCCTTGGCGATGGGCAGGTATTCGGCCAGCTTGGCGCGGATCTCGTCGGCGCTGGCCTTGCCGGCCAGGTCGGCGGCGACCTTGCGCACCACGTCTTCCGATCCGGCTTCTTCGAAATCGGCGATCACGACGGTCTTCGCATAGGCTTCGGCGTCTTCGCCGGTCTTGCCCATCAGTTCGGCCGCCCACAGGCCAAGCAGCTTGTTGGCGCGCGCCTGCGCCTTGAACTGCATTTCCTCGTCATGGGCGAACTTGGCCTCGAAAGCGTTTTCGCGGTCGTCGAAAGTGGTCATGGAATGGGCCTCTTTGATCGGAATGGTCCTCGCGTCAGATATGACCCCGCCATGGGCGAACCGCAAGGGGGCGAGAGGCGGCCGGCGGCGATATCCCGTGCCCGGCCCTCGGGGCGGGCCCCGGCGCGGCCGGCGGCGCCCGCCCCCGGGGCGCGCTTGCTTGCGGCAGCGGGGCCCTTGCACTATGAGGGCGGCAACGGCCGGGACTCGTGCCCGGCGCGAAGCCGCGAAAGGACCGCCATGGCGCGCCGCAAGAAGATCTACGAAGGCAAGGCGAAGATCCTGTACGAGGGCCCCGAGCCGGGCACGCTGGTGCAGTATTTCAAGGACGATGCCACCGCCTTCAACGCCGAGAAGAAGGCCACCATCGAAGGCAAGGGCGTTCTCAACAACCGCCTGAGCGAATTCTTCATGACCGGGCTGGGCCAGATCGGCGTGCCCACCCATTTCATCCGCCGCCTGAACATGCGCGAACAACTGGTGCGCGCCTGCGAGATCATCCCGCTGGAGGTGATCGTGCGCAACTATGCCGCGGGCTCGATTTCCGAACGCCTCGGGATCGAGGAGGGCACGCAGCTGCCGCGCCCGATCGTGGAATACTGCTACAAGGACGATTCGCTTGGCGATCCGCTGGTGACCGAGGAGCACATCGCCGCCTTCGGCTGGGCCAGCCAGCAGGACATGGACGACATGGTGAGCCTCGCGATCCGGGTCAACGATTTCCTGTCCGGCGTGATGCTGGCGGTCGGGATCCGGCTGATCGATTTCAAGATCGAGATCGGGCGCGTCTACGACGGCGATTTCATGCGGCTGATCGTGGCCGACGAGATCAGCCCCGACAGCTGCCGGCTGTGGGACATCGCCACCGGCCAGAAGCTGGACAAGGACGTGTTCCGCCGCGACCTGGGCAGCCTGACGGATGCCTATTCCGAGGTGGCCCGCCGGCTGGGCGTGTTGCCCAAGACGCCGCTTTCGAAGCCGACGCTGATCAACTGAAACCGCGCGCGGGCGGCCGGGACCGACGGAACCGGGGTTCGGGCGCGCATCGACCGGAAACAGGCGGCAGTTCTCGTTTCGGCCGCCGCAAGAGGGAACGAAGATGAAGGCACGGGTGCATGTGATGCTCAAGCGCGGGGTTCTCGACCCGCAGGGCGAAGCGATCCGCCATGCGCTGGGGGCGATGGGCTTTCAGGGGGTCGAGGGCGTCCGCCAGGGCAAGGTGATCGAGCTGGATCTTGCCGATGGCGTCACCGAGGCAGAAGTGACCGAGATGTGTGAGAAGCTGCTCGCCAACACGGTGATCGAATCCTATTCCATCGAGATGGGCTGAACCCGGCCCGAAGCCGCCGGGCCCGTGCCCGGTGCCGCCGCGAAACGGGCCCGAAACAGGAGAGACAGACCATGCGCGCCGCCGTTGTCGTTTTCCCCGGTTCCAATTGCGACCGCGATCTCGCCGTGGCCTTCGCGCGCGAGGGTTTCGACGTGACCATGGTCTGGCACAAGGAGACCGCCCTGCCCGACGGGGTGGACATCGTCGGCGTGCCGGGCGGGTTTTCCTATGGCGACTACCTGCGCTGCGGAGCCATCGCCGCGCAGTCGCCGATCTGCAGGGCGATCGTCGATCATGCCGGGCGCGGCGGCTATGTCATCGGCATCTGCAACGGCTTCCAGGTGCTGACCGAAACCGGCATCCTGCCCGGTGCGCTGCTGCGCAATGCCGGGCTGAAATACATCTGCCGCACCGTCGAGCTGCGGGTGGAAACCGCCGACAGCGCCTTTACCGCCGGCTACGAGAAGGGCCAGAAGATCAGCATTCCCATCGCCCATCACGACGGCAACTATTACGCCGATGCCGAGACGCTGGCGCGGCTGCGCGGCGAGGACCGGATCGCCTTCACCTATACCGACAACCCCAACGGGTCGGTGGCCGACATTGCCGGGATCCTGTCCGCCGACCGCCGGGTGCTGGGAATGATGCCGCATCCCGAGCGCGCGGCCGATCCGGGCCATGGCGGAACCGACGGATTGGCGCTCTTCCGCGCATTGGCGGGGGTGCTGGCCCCGGCCTGACTTGAGCCCGGCCCCGCCCGGGCGTAGCTTGGGGGCATGAGCGAGCCCCTGGCCAAATCGCGATCGCTGCCGGCGATCTGGACGCGCAACGAGGCGTTCGGCTGGCCGACGCGGATCGGGCTGCTGATCTTCGTCGCCATCGCCGTCGCCACGGTCTGGGTCACCAACAACCTCCTGACCGACCGCTTCACCGCCGCCACCCGCAACCGTGCCGAGCTGCGGCTTGCGCTCTACGGGGCCAACCTGCTCAGCGAGCTGCAGCGCAATTCGATCGTCCCGCAGCTTCTGGCGCGCGATCCCACGCTGATCGCGGCGCTGCAATCCAAGGATTTCAGCCAGTCCACCCAGCGGCTCATCTCGTTCGACGAAGAGATCGGGGCGGCGGCGCTGATCCTGCTGGACCAGGACGGCAGGGTGGTGGCCGCGACCGACCGCAACCGGCTGGGAGAGTCGCATCGCGGCGAGGCCCAGTTCGTCGATGCGGTGCGCTCCCCCGCCACCATCTTTTCGGTCACCGAGCGCGAGTCGGGCGGCTACCAGTTCAGCTATTCGCGCCGCATCGGGGACGGGGCCGGCATTCTCGGAGTGATTGTGGCCGAGGTCGATCTGCAGAAGTTCGAGCGCGCCTGGGCCGGGGTGTCGGATGCGGTTCTGGTCACCGACAGCGAAGGCACGATCATCCTGGCGACCGAGCCGCGCTGGCGCGGGCTGAGCGAGGAGGAGGCGCTCAAGCGCCAGCCGCCCGCCTCGGCCATCGAGCGCGCGATCCGGGTGACCGAGGACTGGACCGCCCTGCCGCCGGACGCCTACGTGATGGGCGAGGCGGTGATGCGTGCGGAAAACCGCATCCCGTTCCGCGGCTGGCGCATGGTGTCGTTCACTACCTATGCCTCGATCCGCGAACGGGTGAACGCGGTACTGGCGCTGGAAATCATGGGTTTCGCCCTGATCCTGGCGCTGGCCTTCTACGCGCTCAACCGCCGGACCGCGCTGCGGCTGCTGCTGTTCCAGCGCGAATCGGCCAAGCTGCGCGAGCTTAACCAGCGCCTTCAGCGCGAGATTGCCGAGCGCGAGCGGGTGCAGGAAAACCTTGCCGTGGCCGAGCAGACGCTGGCGCAGAGCTCCAAGCTGGCGGCGCTGGGCGAGATGTCGGCGGCGGTCAGCCACGAACTCAACCAGCCGCTGGCGGCGATGAAGACCTATCTCGCCGGCGCCCGGCTGCTGCTGCGCCGCAACCGCCCCGACGAGGCGCAGGCCGCCTTCGGCCGCATCGACGACCTGATCGAGCGGATGGGCGCGATCACCCGGCAGCTGAAATCCTATGCCCGCAAGGGTGGCGACAGCTTCGAGCCGGTCAACCTCGTGGACGCGCTCAATTCGTCGCTGGCGATCATGCAGCCGCAGCTTCGCCAGCGGAAGGTGCGGATCACGCGCATCCTGCCCGAGGGGCCGGTGATGGTCATGGGCGACCGGGTGCGGATCGAGCAGGTGATGATCAACCTCTTGCGCAATGCGCTGGACGCCACCAAGTCGGTGGACGACCCGGAAGTGGAGATCATCCTTGCCGCCGGAGAGACGGCGACGCTGACCGTGCGGGACAATGGCGAGGGGATCGAAGATCTCAATTCGCTGTTCGAGCCCTTCTACACCACCAAGCAGCCGGGCGACGGCGTCGGGCTGGGGCTGGCGATTTCGTCGGGGATCGTCAGCGATCTGGGTGGCCGGCTGACGGCGCGCAACGGGCAGAATGGCGGGGCGGTGTTCGAGATGCAGCTGCCGATTCTCGACGAGGGAACCGAGGCGGCCGAATAGGAAGAAGAAGGATGGACCGATGGCTCAGGCGATGAAGATCGCGATCGTGGACGACGAACAGGACATGCGCCAGTCGATCAGCCAGTGGCTGGCGCTGTCGGGCTATGATACCGAAACCTTCGCCAGCGCCGAGGAGGCGCTGAAGGCGCTGGGCCCGGACTATCCCGGCATCGTCATCACCGACATCAAGATGCCGGGCATGGACGGGATGCAGTTTCTTCGCAAGCTGATGGGCACCGACAGTTCGCTGCCGGTGATCATGATCACCGGCCATGGCGACGTTCCGATGGCGGTCGAGGCGATGCGGGTCGGCGCCTTCGACTTCCTCGAAAAGCCCTTCCACCCCGACCGCATGTCCGAGCTGGCCAAGCGGGCGACCAACCAGCGCCGGCTGGTGCTGGACAACCGGGCGCTGCGGCGCGAGCTCAGCGACGGCACCCAGCTGATGAACAAGCTGATCGGCACCAGCCCGGTGATGGAGCGGCTGCGCGAGGACATCCTCGACCTGGGGCAGGCGGACGGGCATGTGCTGATCGACGGCGAAACCGGCACCGGCAAGACGCTGGTGGCCCATGCGCTGCACGCCGCAGGCAGCCGGGCGGGAAGGAAATTCGTCCTGGTCAGCTGCTCGGCACTGGAAGAAGAGGCGCTGTCGCGGCGCCTTTTCGGCCCGATGCAGCCCGAGGATTCGCGCCTGCCGGCGATCGAGGAGGCCCGTGGCGGCACCCTGGTGCTGGAGGATATCGAAACCCTGACCGAGGCGCTCCAGGCCCGGCTGCTGAGCGTCATCAACGAACAGGGCACCCCGGCCGAGACCCGGATCATCGCCATTTCCAACCTGCAGGAGGCCGGCAAGACCTGCGAGGACGCCCTGCGCCCGGACCTGTTCTACCGGCTGGCGGCGCTGCGCATCACCGTGCCGCCGCTGCGCCAGCGGGGCGAGGACATTCTCACCCTGTTTACCCGCCTGTCCGAGCAGTTCGCCGAGGAATACGGCTGCGAGGCGCCCAAGGTCAGCGCCCAGGAGGCCGCGCAACTGCTGCAGGCGCCGTGGCCGGGCAATGTGCGTCAGCTCATCAACATTGCCGAGCGCGCGGTGCTGCAGGCGCGGCGCGGCAGCGGTACCATCGCCTCGCTGCTGATGTCGGATCACGAGGACATGCAGCCGGTGATGACCACGGAAGGAAAGCCGCTCAAGGAATATGTCGAGGCGTTCGAGCGGATGCTGATCGACAACACCATGCGCCGGCACAAGGGCTCGATCGCGGCGGTGATGGAAGAGCTCTGCCTGCCCCGGCGTACCCTGAACGAGAAGATGGCCAAGTACGGGTTGCAGCGGGCCGACTATCTGTGAGCGGCGCGACGGCGCGGGCAGCTGCATGGGCCAAAATGCACAATGCCCATTGTCATTGCCCCGGACGTGCCCTTATGTTGACGGAACGGGCCGGGCGCCGATCCAGGCAACGCGACCCGCAAGAGAATTCGCTGTTTCAGCCTTTGCCGGCCAGGCTCTGACAAGACTGGACAGACCGATCATGCCCCTCGGGGCACAAGAGCACCCCCGCCGGCACGTACGGCCGAGGGATTGAATGGGCGGGTTCGGGGACATGCCCCGACCTGTCGGAGACGAAACGCGATGACGCGAGCGAGAGCCTTGAGGAATGTGACAGGCGACCATCCGGTCGAAGCCTGCCGTGCCGCCGCGTCCCAGATCGCCCAGACAAGTCACAATCCGACCCGGGCGGGGCCGCCAGGCCCCGGACCCGTGCCGGGATTGCGCAACAAGGAAACATGGCAAAGAAGATGCTCATCGACGCCACGCACGCGGAGGAAACCCGCGTCGTCGTGGTGGACGGCAACAAGGTCGAGGAATTCGACTTCGAGTCCGAGAACAAGCGGCAACTCGCCGGAAACATCTATCTCGCAAAGGTAACGCGGGTCGAACCGTCGCTGCAGGCGGCCTTCGTGGATTACGGGGGCAACCGGCACGGGTTTCTCGCCTTTTCCGAGATCCACCCGGACTACTACCAGATCCCGGTGGCCGACCGCGAAGCCCTGATGGAGGAAGAGCGCGCCTATGCCGAGGCGATGAAGGCGCGCGAAGAGGCCGAAGAGGAAAAGCCCCGCCGCAGCCGCCGCAGCCGCTCGCGCACGCGCGCAAGGGCCGAGGAGGTCCGATCCGGGGACGCGGTGGAAACCCGCGAGGTCTCGGCCGAGATCAGCGGCATGGAGACGATCGACCTCGACCAGGATGATCGGGGGGACGACCGGGCGAGTGATGCCGCCGAAGGCGCAGCCGCTTCTGAAGATGCGGCCGCGCCCGAAGCCGTGACCAGAGAAGGGACCGGGACGGGGTCGGAAACGGGGGCGGAAACGGCCTCCGGAACGTCCGGGACCGGTGACGCGTCCGAAGCTGGCCAGGGGGACGGCGGTGACGCGGTTTCGGCCGGCACCGATACGCAAGAGGAGGTTCCGGCGCAGGAGGATGCCGGTGACGGGGCCGACGCCTCGGCCGCAGAGGCCCCGGAAGACGAGGTTTCGGCCCCCGAAGACGAGGACGGGACCGCACGCGATGCCGCCGCGCGCGACGACAGCATCGAATCGGTGGCCGACGAGGATGACAGCGAGGACATCCGCCCGGTGCGCAAGCCGCGCCCGCGCCGCTACAAGATCCAGGAGGTCATCAAGGTCCGGCAGATCATGCTGGTGCAGGTGGTCAAGGAAGAGCGTGGCAACAAGGGTGCGGCGCTGACCACCTACCTGTCTCTGGCGGGCCGCTACTGCGTGCTGATGCCCAACACCGCCCGCGGCGGCGGGATCTCGCGCAAGATCACCAATGCCGCCGACCGCAAGAAGCTCAAGGAAATCGCTGCCGAGATCGACGTGCCGCAGGGGGCGGGGCTGATCATCCGCACCGCCGGCGCCAAGCGCACCAAGGCCGAGATCAAGCGCGATTACGAATACCTCCAGCGCCTGTGGGAACAGATCCGCGAGCTGACGCTGAAATCCATCGCGCCGGCCAAGATCTACGAGGAGGGCGACCTGATCAAGCGGTCGATCCGCGACCTCTACTCGCGCGAGATCGACGAGGTCCTGGTCGAAGGCGAACGCGGCTACCGCATCGCCAAGGACTTCATGAAGATGATCATGCCGTCCCATGCCAAGAACGTGAAGAAATACGAGGACCCGCTGCCTCTCTTTGCGCGCTACCAGGTGGAAAGCTACCTGGCCGGCATGTTCAACCCGGTGGTGCAGCTGAAATCGGGCGGCTACATCGTGATCGGCGTGACCGAGGCGCTGGTGGCGATCGACGTCAACTCGGGCCGGGCCACCAAGGAGGGCTCGATCGAGGAAACCGCGCTCAAGACCAATCTCGAAGCGGCCGAGGAGGTCGCCCGCCAGCTGCGCCTGCGCGACCTTGCCGGTCTGATCGTGATCGATTTCATCGACATGGAAGAGCGCAAGAACAACGCCGCGGTGGAAAAACGCCTGAAGGAAAAGCTCAAGACCGACCGGGCGCGGATCCAGGTGGGGCGGATCTCGGGCTTCGGCCTGCTGGAGATGAGCCGCCAGCGCCTGCGCCCGGGCATGATCGAGGCCACGACCCAGCCCTGCCCGGCCTGCCACGGCACCGGCCTGATCCGGTCCGATGACAGCATGGCGCTGTCGATCCTGCGCCAGATCGAGGAGGAAGGCACCCGCCGGCGTTCGCGCGAGGTTCTGGTGCGTTGCCCGGTGACGATTGCCAACTACCTGATGAACCAGAAGCGCGAGCACATCCTCCAGATCGAATCGCGCTATGGCATGGCGGTGCGGGTCGAGGGCGACATGCACCTGGTCAGCCCCGATTTCACGCTCGAGAAGTTCAAGACCGCCACCCGGATGGTGCCGGCGGCAACGGCTCCGGTGGTGTCGGTGGACACCTCGATCATGGATCAGGTCGATTCCGATGCCGCGCCCGAGGAACCGTCCGAGGCCGTCGCTGCCGAGGCCACCGCGGAGGGGGCCGAGTCCAAGCCCCGGCGCAAGCGCCGCCGCCGCCGTCGGCGCGGCGGTTCGGGCAGGTCGTCCGAGACACAGGAGCAGGTCGCCACCGCCGAAAATGCCGAAGGGGCGGCTGACGCGCCCGGAGCCGATGAACCGGCGGTCGAGGATGCAGCCGCCGGCCCCGCTGCCACCGAGGCGGCCGCCCCGCAGGCCGAGGCGGAGCCTGCCGAGGCCGGCGGAACGCCGGACACGTCCGGGGAGGATACCGGTACCGTGGACGATGCCGCTGCCGAGGCGGCGGAGCCGGCCGAGAGCAAGCCCGCGCCGCGCAAGCGCCGGGCCTCGTCCCGCAGCCGGACACGCACCCGGAAGGTGGAGACGACCGAGAAGGCCTCGCCGTCCCCCGTCGCCCCTGAAGCCGGCGCCGATGACGTGGATGCGCAGGCGGCCACCGAAACAGAGGACGCCGAGACAGGAGCCACCGAGACCGGGGCCACCGAGGTCGGGGCCGACGCGGTCGAAGCCGCTCCGGCGGAAACGGAGGAGAAGCCCAGGCCCAGGCGCAGCAGATCCACCCGCAGCCGGTCGCGGCGGTCGAAGGCCGACGAGGCTGTTGCCGAAGTCTCTGATGCACAGCCTGAATCGGGGGCGGCGCCCGCCACCGCCGAGGAAGGCGCATCGGCGGAGTCGGCGCCCGCCGAACCTTCTTCCGAACCCGCCAGTCCGGCCGAGCCCGTGGTCGCGCCCGTGGCTGCAGAGTCCGGGTCGGGGGTCGAGGCCGTAAACGGCGCGGAAACGGCCGTCGCCGCTCCGGCCGAGGCGGATGCGGTTGCCACGCCGGCCCCGGTGGCCGATCGGCCCGCCGAAACCGGGCCCGAGGCCGGGGCGGAGACTGCCGCTGCCGCGCCCGAAGCCGTGGCCGCCCCCACCGACGAGGCGGAGGAAGCCGGGCAGAAAACCCCGCCCAGGCCCAAGAGGCGCGGCTGGTGGGCGATGCGGCGTTGAATGGAGGGCGGACCATGGGGTCCGCCCTTTTTCCATCTTCCCTCTGGCTCCGCGGCAGGTCGTATTGATCTGATTTCGGTCGCTCCGCCCCGATCGCACGGGCGGCCCGGCCATGTGCCTGCCCGGCCGGGCGAATGATCCGGTGCTTCGGGTCCGGGCGGTATCGGCCGGGCGCGGTTTTCCTACCCGCCCTTGCGGATCAGAAAGACGCGGTATTCTCCTTCGTCCTGATCGCCCAGGAAGTCATGTCCGGCTTCGGTGCAGAAATGCGGCACGTCGATGACCGCGGCCGGGTCGTCGGCGAGAATGCGCAGAACCGCGCCGGGGGGCAGCGATTGCAGGCGCTTGCGGGCCTTGAGCACCGGCAGGGGGCACAGAAGCCCGATGGCATCGAGGGTTTCGGCTATCTCCGTCATGGTGTCGGGATAGCCCTGATCCGGGCGCCTTGTCCACGGGGGATGGGCGGGCGGATGT
>JALTNO010000336.1 GCA_027000645.1 Paracoccaceae bacterium
TTCGCAGCTCGGCGCGCGCGAGTCACGCATCGCCGCCCGCGCCGAGCTGCGAAAATGCGAAACGCGCGTCGAGAAGCTGGTCGAGATGAAGGAGAAGCTTTCCGACCGGCTGGCCGATCCGGCGCTTTACGAACCGGGGCGACAGGCCGAGATGGAACAGTGGCAGAAGAAGTTTGCCGAGGTGAAGGACGCCCTGGCGCGCGCGGAAGAGCTGTGGATGCAGGCGCTGGAACGCCTGGAAGCGGTCGAAAGCGGCGGCTGACACCGCCCCGGGGTGGCTGGAAAATGCCGGATATTTCGTCGCACCCGGTCACGGGCGCAAGAAAATGACCGGATTCGCCCCTGAAATTGCATGAAAACCATCCGATTGCCGGTTGACGCCCCTTTCGTGCCCCCATAATGTCCGCTTCGAACATGAAAGGGCCTCGGGGCATGGATTTCCTGACCGTCATCGTAGGACGCGCGCGCATGGGCCGGTAACGGTTGACCATAATCGAACCCATGCGCCTCCGTTTTCCACCGGGGGCTTTTTTTTGTTCGCACGGGATGCAGGATGTCGCCAATGGAGCAAGCCAGATGAAACGTGAAATGACCGGCGCAAGGATGGTGGTTCAGGCCCTGAAGGACCAGGGCGTGGACACGGTATTCGGCTATCCCGGCGGCGCCGTTCTTCCGATCTATGACGAGCTGTTCGTCCAGAACGACATCCGCCACATCCTGGTGCGCCACGAACAGGGCGCGGTTCATGCCGCCGAGGGCTATGCCCGCTCCACCGGCCGGCCCGGCGTGGTGCTGGTCACCTCGGGTCCCGGCGCCACCAATGCGGTGACCGGCATCACCGACGCGCTGATGGATTCGATACCCGTGGTGGTGATCACCGGTCAGGTGCCCACCTTCATGATCGGCTCGGACGCGTTTCAGGAGGCCGACACCGTCGGCATCACCCGCCCCTGCACGAAACACAACTGGCTGGTGAAAGACACCGACAGGCTGGCCGAAACCATCCACGAGGCCTTCCACGTGGCCACCGCCGGGCGTCCCGGCCCGGTGCTGGTGGACATTCCCAAGGACGTGCAGTTCGCCACCGGAACCTATGTGCCGCCCCGGCCCTCGACCTCGCATTACCAGCCGCAGGTCAAGGGCGACCCCGAGGAAATCACCGAGCTGGTGGCGGCCATCGAGACGGCCGAGCGGCCCGTCTTCTACACCGGCGGCGGCGTCATCAATTCCGGCCCTGCCGCCAGCCAGCTGCTGCGCGAGCTGGTGGATGCGACCGGCTTTCCGATCACCTCGACCCTGATGGGGCTGGGCGCCTACCCGGCGTCGGGGCCGAACTGGCTGGGGATGCTGGGAATGCACGGGCTGTATGAGGCCAACATGGCCATGCATGACTGCGACCTGATGATCGCCATCGGCGCGCGGTTCGACGACCGCATCACCGGGCGCATCGACGCCTTCAGCCCGAATTCGAAAAAGGCGCATATCGACATCGATCCTTCCTCGATCAACAAGGTGGTCAAGACCGACATCCCCATCGTCGGCGACGTGGCCCATGTGCTTGAGGACATCCTCAAGATCTGGAAGTCGCGCGGCCGCAAGACCCGGGCCGAGGCGGTGGAGAAATGGCACGCCCGCATCGACGCGTGGCGCAAGATCGACTGCCTTGCCTATCGCAACACCGAAAAGACCATCCAGCCGCAATACGCGCTGCAACGGCTGGAGGCGCTGACCCGGGAACGCGACCGCTACATCTGCACCGAGGTGGGCCAGCACCAGATGTGGGCGGCGCAGTTCATGGGCTTCGATGAGCCGGGCCGGCTGATGACGTCGGGGGGCCTGGGCACCATGGGCTACGGCTTTCCCGCCTCGATCGGGGTGCAGCTTGCGCACCCGGAGGCGCTGGTCATCAACGTGGCGGGCGACGCCAGCTGGCTGATGAACATGCAGGAGATGGGCACGGCGGCGCAGTATGATCTGCCGGTCAAGCAGTTCATCCTCAACAATGAACGCCTCGGCATGGTGCGCCAGTGGCAGGAGCTTCTGCACGGCTCGCGCTATTCGCATTCCTGGTCGGAATCGCTGCCCGATTTCGTGAAGCTGGCCGAAGCCTTCGGCGCCAAGGGAATCCTCTGCGACGATCCGGCGGATCTGGACGACGCGATCAAGGAGATGATCGAACATGACGGCCCGGTGATCTTCGACTGCGTGGTGGAGAAACACGCCAACTGCTTCCCGATGATCCCCTCGGGCAAGGCGCACAACGAGATGCTGCTGGGCGAGGCCTCGACCGAAGGCGCCATCGAATCCGGCGGCGCGGTGCTGGTGTAACCGACGGACCCGAACCTGAACGAGAATCGAGGAACAAAGACAATGTCTGCCCTGCACATCAAGAAAGGCTCGACCCGTCATTCGGCCTACAACCTGCGCCCGACCTTTTCCGACGTGGAAGAGCGCCACACCATCGCCGTCCTGGTCGAGAACGAACCCGGCGTGCTGGCGCGCGTGATCGGCCTGTTCTCGGGCCGCGGCTACAATATCGAAAGCCTGACCGTGGCCGAGGTGGACCACACCGGGCACCTGAGCCGCATCACCATCGTCACCACCGGCACCCCGCAGGTGATCGAGCAGATCAAGGCCCAGCTGGGCCGGATCATACCCGTGCACGAGGTTCACGACCTGACGGTGGAGGGCCCGTCGGTCGAACGCGAACTGGCCATGCTCAAGGTGGTGAGTACCGGAGAAAAGCGGGTCGAGGCGCTGCGGCTGGCCGACATCTTCCGCGCCAACGTGGTGGACAGCACTCTGAGCAGCTTCATCTTCGAAATCACCGGCGCGCCGGAAAAGATCGATGCCTTTGCCGACCTCATGCGGCCGCTGGGGCTGGCCGAAATCGCCCGCACCGGGGTAGCCGCCCTGCTGCGGGGCGAGTGAGACGGGCGGCCGGAAAAAAGCGCCGGCCGCCGCAAGGCGAAAAGGTGGCTTCAGGATTCATGAATCTGCCGCCGATTCCTTGAATTGCTCCCTGCCCGGGCTACCATTTCGGACAGTCGCGCAACGGTGCCTTCCTTCGAAGGTGCCGCATTGGGCGGTCGGGCAAGAACCGGATGCGAGTCCACCCCGGTATTCCGTGCCGCGACAGCCGTGCGACCCGGACGGGAGCCATGATGACCGCAGCCAACAGATCGCCGGCCGAATTGCGCAGCATGTTCGGCGACAACCTTCGCGTTCTGGCGCGCGGGTATCCCTCGATCTCGGCGCTGACGCGGCGCCTGGGCATCAACCGGACCCAGTTCAACCGCTACCTCGCCGGCGAAAGCTTTCCCCGCCCCGATGTGCTCGACCGGATCTGCCGCTTTTTCGAGGTCGATGCCCGGATCCTTCTGCAACCGGTCGCGGAGCTGGGCCGCTCCTGCCCCGCCCTCGACGGTCCCGTCCTCGGCGCGTTCCTGGGGGACGTCCTGAACGAGGTGACGGAAGAAGAGTTTCCGGGCGGGTTCTACCGGGTGGTCCGGCGCAGTTTCGCGGATGAAACCCGGTTCACGGTCAGGGTCGTGTTCGTCTTCCGCGACAAGGGGCTGACCTGCCTGCGCGGCTACCGGCACCGCGACGGGAAGCGCCGTTCCGGGCCCGGCACGACACCGGCCGAACGCGAATTCCGCGGTCTCGTCACACGGCAGGCGGACGGGCTTGGCCTGATCGCGGCGCGGCGCGGCGGCACGGACCGGGTCTTCGGCCACCTGAGCCGCGCCAGGGGTTTTGCGGGCAAGCTCTGGGCCGGGTACATGGCGCGTCCCTCGCCGGGCCGCCCCGCCGGCATTCTTGCCACGCGGGTCGTCTGCGAACATCTCGGCCACGGGCCCGCGCGTGCGCTGCCAGCGGCGCGGGCGGCCGGGACGTGCGGCGAGGACGCCCTGGCGCCCCGCCACCGCCGTCTTCTCGACCCCGGTCAGGCCATCTGCTGAACCGCGTCCGGGACCGGCTCCTGCATCGCCAGCCGGTACAGGTGCCAGGACGCATGCCCCAGAAGCGGCAGAACCACCAGCAGCCCCAGGAACATGGGAATGATGGCCAGGAAGGTCATGCCTGCAAGGAACACCGCCCAGGCGAGCATCGGAACCGGGTTGGCCAGGACGTACTGAAAGCTTTCGATCATGGCGGTGACGAAATCCACCTCGCGATCAAGAAGCATCGGCACCGCCATCACCGAGATCATGTAGAGCAGCAGCGCGAACATCAGCCCCACCCCGCAGCCGACGAACAGCATCGCGACCCCGTTCATCGTCGCCAGCAGCTCCAGAGAGGCAAGGTTCACCGCCGGCATCAGCCCCATGAACAGTGCAAAGATCATGTGGCCGAGAAAGAACCAGAACAGGAAGATCACCCCGATAACCGCCGACAGCGACGGCAGCTGGCGCTTGCCCTGCCGCCGGACGCAGCCCATGATCTCGGAAAGTTTCGTGTCCTCGTTCCATCCCAGCCGGCGCGAAACCTCGTACATGCCGACCGCGGCGAAGGGGCCGACCAGCGGGAACCCCAGCACCGCCAGCACCAGCCAGAAGGTCGTCTGCGTCTGAACCGTGATCCAGGTCATGGCCCACCCGGCCACCACGTAGAACGCCGAGATCACCATCCCGCAGCGCGGTGCGCGGGCGAAATCGCGCCACCCCAGCCGGATTGCCTCCTGCATCTTTGAAAAGGTCATGGGGTGCAGTTCCGGCGCACCGAATTCCCTTTCTCTGAACATGTTTCCTCTCTCCTCCCGTTTCAGCATCCCTCGCATCGCGGATGCCTCCATCCGCGCCCCGCGCCCGCAGCGGCCGATGGGCCGCCCGCAAGGCACAAGGCCGATGTCGGGCCGCCCTTTTCCGGGCTCGCCCGAAAACAAGCCTAAACCGTACATCTTTTCATGAAAAGGGTCAGCTTCCCCCGCGGGAAGGTGCCGCCGGCCGGACGGCGGCGGCCGGGATCAGTCCGCCTGAGCCTCGGCGCGGCTCTTGCCCGAGACGTTCATCGCCAGCGTGGCGGCCATGAAGGCGTCCAGATCCCCGTCCAGAACGCCCTTGGTGTCGGACGTCTCGTAGCCGGTGCGCAGATCCTTCACCATCTGGTAGGGCTGCAACACGTAAGAGCGGATCTGGTTGCCCCAGCCGGCCTCTCCCTTGGCCTCGTGCTGGGCGGTGATCTCGGCGTTGCGCCGGTCCAGTTCCAGCTGATAGAGACGCGATTTCAGCGTCTTCATGGCGATATCGCGGTTCTGGTGCTGGGACTTTTCCGAGCTGGTCACCACGATGCCGGTGGGAATGTGGGTGATCCGCACCGCCGAGTCGGTCGTGTTCACATGCTGCCCGCCCGCCCCGGACGACCGGAAGGTGTCGATGCGGATATCGGCAGGGTTCACCTCGATCTCGATATTGTCGTCCACCACCGGATAGACCCATACGGAAGAAAACGAGGTATGCCGCCGGGCCGAGCTGTCATAGGGCGAGATCCGCACCAGCCGGTGCACGCCGCTTTCCGATTTCAGCCAGCCATAGGCGTTGTGCCCGGAAATCTTGTAGGTGGCCGACTTGATGCCGGCCTCCTCGCCGGGCGTCTCCTCGACCAGCTCGACCTTGTAGCCGTGCTTTTCGGCCCAGCGCACATACATCCGCGCCAGCATCGCCGCCCAGTCGCAGCTTTCGGTGCCGCCGGCACCGGCATGGATTTCAAGGAAGGTGTCGTTGGCGTCGGCCTCGCCATCCAGCAACGCCTCCAGCTCCTTCTGGGCGGCCTTTTCCTTCAGCGCCCGCAATGCCTCTTCGGCCTCGGCCACCACCTCGTCATCGCCCTCGGCCTCGCCCAGTTCGATCAGGCCGACATTGTCCTCCAGTTCCTGCCGGATCGACTCGTAGGTCTCCATCGCATTGACCAGCATCTGGCGTTCGCGCATCAGATTCTGCGCGGCGGCGGGATCGTCCCACAGCTTGGGATCCTCGACCCGCGCATTGAATTCCTCAAGCCGGTGCTGGGCCGTCTCCCGATCCATCCGCTGCGCCAGCAGCGACAGCGACTTCTCGATTTCGGCAACGATGTTCTGCGTCTCGGCGCGCATGAGGGTTCCTGCAAGATGTCTGCGTGAGTGTGCGTGATAGACCAGCCCGCGGACACGGGCAAGCGCCGCCTTGCGCCCCGCCCTGCCCGGGCGCCGCCACCATCCCCCCTGCAGCCATATTTTGGCCGGAAATATCCCCGCCGGAGGCATCGCGCGCCCGCGCGCGATTTCCGCCCCCCGCGTCCCGCGGCCCTGCTCAGTAGAGCCCGCCGGAACTGACAGTGCCGAAATTGGCCTTCGGCCCCACCGTCGTGGTCTGGCCGGTCGAGGTGCGCACCTTGCGACCGGCTTCGCGCACTTCCTCGAACAGCGGCAGGTTGGAGCCCATGGCAAAACCGCCATCATAGGTCAGCCCGAAGATCGGCTCTTCCCCGTCGCGGAAATATTCCGCCACCACGTTGTCACCGGTCGCATCGTCGGGCAGCCGCGCCCCGGTGAAACGGTCGATCTTGATGAAACGCCCGCCGGGCGGAACCTTGAACGGACCGCCACCGTATTTCGCCACCGCCTTTTCCATGAAGCTCTGGAACACCGGCCCGCACATGGAGGCGCCATAGGCCCCCCTCCCCAGCGGCCGGGGCTGGTCGAACCCCATGTAGCAGCCGGCGACGATGTTCGAGGTGAACCCGGTAAACCAGACGTCGCGCGCCTCGTTGGTGGTGCCGGTCTTGCCGGCAACCGGAACCGGCAGGTTGATCCGGCCCGCCGCCGTTCCGCGCTGCACCACCCCCTGCATCATCGAGGTGATCTGGTAGGCCGTGATCGCGTCGATCACCCGCTGGCGGTCCGAGACGATCTTCGGCACCTCGTCCGGCCCCAGGTCGGCCGAATCGCAACCCAGGCAGCGGCGCCGGTCATGGCGGTAGATGGTCCGCCCATAGCGGTCCTGGATGCGGTCCACCAGCGTCGGCCGGATCCGCTCGCCGCCATTGGCGATCATCGCGTAGGCCGTGGCCAGACGATAGAGCGTCGTCTCCTGCGAGCCCAGAGCATTGGCCAGATACGGCTCCAGCCGGTCATACACGCCGAAACGTTCGGCATAGCCGGCCACCACCGGCATGCCCACCTCGCGCGCAAGGCGGATGGTCATCAGGTTCCGGGACTGCTCGATCCCGGTGCGCAGCGGCGTCGGTCCGTAATACTTGTTCGAGGCATTGTGCGGCCGCCAGATGCCTTCGGGGGTGTCGATCTCGATCGGGGCATCGACAATGATGGTGGCCGGGGAATAGCCGCTGTCGAGGGCGGCGGCATAGACGAAGGGCTTGAAGTTCGAGCCCGGCTGGCGCATCGCCTGGGTGGCGCGGTTGAACACCGACGACTGGTAGGAAAACCCGCCCTGCATGGCCAGAACCCGCCCCGTATGGACGTCCATGGCAACGAAGGCGCCCTGTATCTCGGGGATCTGGCGCAAGCTCCAGCCCGTGACGGAGTCATCCTTGTCGCTGGTCACCGCCCGCACGAGAACCACGTCCCCCACCGAAAGCAGGTCGCCCGCGACCCGCGCCTTGCGCCCCGGCTTGCCGTCGGGACCAAGCGGGCGGGCCCATTGCACGTCGCGCGCACGAATCCAGTGGCCACCGGGCTTTTCGGGCACGTCCTCGATGCCGATGCGGGCGTCCTTCCTGCCGACCTCCAGCACCACCGCCGGGTACCAGCGCGTCGGCAACACCACGTCGCGCGGCACCTCCACCTCGGACAGCGCCGCGCGCCAGCTTTCCTCGGATGTCAGCCGGTCGGCTGGAATCGTCTTTCCGGTCCCCCTCCAGACCCCGCGGGAGCGGTCATATTTTTCCAGCTGGGTGCGCAAGGCGCGCGCGGCCGCCTGCTGCATTTCCTCGTCGATGGTGGCGCGGACCGTGTAGCCGCCGGTGAAGAAGCCGTCCTCGCCGCGCTGGCCGATGAATTCGTCCGATTCGGTCAGCTGCCGGCGGATTTCATCGGTGAAATAGTCGCGCGGCGGCAGGGCCGCGCGAAAGCTCGGGTAGTCGCCGTTCTGGACCGTCTTCAGCGGCGCCGCGATCTCGCGCTCGTAGACGTCCTGCGAGAGATAGCCGTTCTGATACATCTCGCGCAGAACGTAGTTGCGCCGCTCGAGCAGGCGCTTCCTGTTCCGCACCGGATGATAGTCGGACGGCGCCTTGGGCAACGACGCCAGCATGGCCGCCTCATGCGGGGCCAGCTCGTCCAGCGTCTTGTTGAAATAGGTCTGCGCGGCCGCCGTCACACCATAGGAATTCTGGCCGAGGAAGATCTCGTTCAGGTAGAGCTCGAGGATCTTTTCCTTGGGCAGCGTCTCTTCCAGCCGCGCGGCAAGGATGATTTCCTTGATCTTGCGTTCGATCTTGCGGTCGCCCGAAAGCAGGAAGTTCTTCATCACCTGCTGGGTGATGGTCGAAGCCCCGCGCACGTTGCGCCCGCGCGAACGGACCGCCTCGAAGGCGGCCGCCGCGATCCCGCGGGTGTCATAGCCCTTGTGGTTGTAGAAGTTCTTGTCCTCGGCCGAGATGAAGGCCTGCTTGATCAGGTCCGGGATTTCCTCGGCCGGGGTGAACAGGCGCCGTTCGCGCGCGAATTCGTCGATCAGCTTGCCCTCGCCGGAATAGATCCGGCTGATCATCGGCGGCTGGTACTGGGCCAGCGACTCGTGACTTGGCAGATCCCGGCTGTACATCCAGAAGATGCCGCCCATGGTCAGCATGACCATGAAGATGGCCAGCGTGAAAAAGCTGAAGATCGCCCCGAGAAAGGAGAGGATGAACCGGATCACGTTGATGCCTTCGTTAGCGCCGTGCGGCCTATATAGGCGGGGTTCCGGCCGGGGTCAAAACCGGAAGATGCCGGCACGGGCGCCGGGGCGGCGGATTGATGCCGGCGCCGGTGTTGCGCGTACGCCCGCCGGCCAGCTATTGCCGCACCAGCGGCCGGCGGGCAAGGTCGGCGGCGCGCCAGTTCATCACACCGTTGCGAATGCCGCGGGCAAGCCGCGCCCGCCATTGCGGGTCCTGCAGGTTCTTCAGATCGCGCGGGCTGGACAGGAAACCGATCTCGATCAGGACCGAGGGGATATCCGCCGATTTCAGCACCGAGAACGCCGCCCGCCGCAGCGGCCTGCGATTGATCGGCCCGCCGGTCTGCGCCATGCCTTCGACCAGCGCCCGTGCCAGCGCCTCGGTGCGCGGCTGCGTCTCCTGCCGGGCCAGATCCAGCAGGATGTCGGTCACTTCGTCATCGGTACCGGAAAGATCGACCCCCGAGAGGATCTCGTCCCGGTCGTGGCGCTCGGCCAGGCGCGCGCTGGCCGCATCCGAGGCCTCGGGCGAAAGCACATGCACCGTGGCTCCGTGCGCCAGCCCCTCCGACAGCGAATCCGCATGCAGCGAGATGAACAGGTCGGCACCGGCCTCCTGCGCCACCGATATGCGCCGTTCAAGCGACACGAAGCGGTCGTCCTCGCGGGTGAGCACCACCCGCACGCGTCCGCCGCGCAGCAGCGCCTCGCGCAGCTCGCGCGCGAAGGCAAGAGTGACCGCCTTCTCGTCGATGCCGGGCACCTGGGCGCCGGGGTCGATGCCGCCATGGCCGGGATCGATCACCACCACCAGCGCACGACCGTCATCCCCGGCCCCGTTGCCCGCGCCGGTTGCCACCGGCAGGGTCGGCTCGGGCAGGTCCCAGCGCGGGTCATGGGGCGCACCGGACCCGGCGGCGAAGCTGTCCTCGTCACGCCGGCTCAGCCGCACCGACAACCGGGCACGCCCGGTGGTCTCGTCCACGCGCATCCCGGCACTGTCGATGCCGTAAGGCCCGGCAAGCTCGGCCACCAGCCGCGACCAGCCGGGCACGTAGCTGCCGAAACGGACGGATCGGACCCGCCGCGAGCGCAGCAGCGCCTCGGCCTGCAGCCCGGTCCAGTCCACTTCCTGAAAGTCGAGCACCAGCCGCGGCGGCTCGGCCAGCGTGAACAGCCGCCACGGCACGCCCTGGCTGAGCCCCAGTTCGATCTCGACCCCCTCGCCGCTGTCGGCGATACGGCTTGTCGCCGGATCGACGCGGGCCAGGGCGGAGAAATCCTGCGCGGCCGCGGCGCTTGCCACGGCCATCGCCCATGTCAGCCAGAAGAGAAACCTGCCCATCGCCATGCGCGCCCCGTTTCGATCGGGCCTTGTTCCGGCCCGTCTGCCGGGGGCACCATAGACCCCGGCGCGGGCAATGGGAATCCCCCGAGCGGTCTGCCGGGGTCGGAGCCGCCCGCGGGCCCGGCGGGACGGCGGCAGGGGCGGTGCCGGCTTACGGAATCGCGTGCATGGCGAACCCCGAGGAAATGCGGGGCGAGGGCCCGGCCGGTCGGGCAATTCCGGGCAGTTCGATGCGCCGCCTTCAACCGGCCTGCATCGCGGCGCCGTCCCGGTCCCGCGTGAGCGGCAGTCGCACGAAGAACTCGGTTCCTTCGCCCAGCCGGCTGGTGAAACTGATCTCGCCGCGATGCAGGCCGATGATCGATCTGGCGATGTTCAGCCCCAGACCGGTGCCGCCCTTCTTCCGCTGGTCGGAGGAATCGGCCTGGGTGAAACGCTCGAAGATCCGATCGCGTGCGTCCTCGGGTATGCCCACGCCGTAGTCCCTGACCGAGATCACCGCGACATCATCCTCCCGGCTGACCGAAAGTTCGACCCGATCATCCCGGTTGGAGAACTTCGCGGCATTCGACATCAGGTTGTCCAGAACCTGCCTGAGCCTCATCCTGTCGCCTCTGACCACGGCACTGTCTTCAAGATGGGTGGCGTCAAAGCGTACCCCGAATTCTTCGCCATAGCCGCGGTTTGCCTCGATCGCCTCGCGCACCAGATCGGCCAGGCGCAGGGGCTCCATCTTCAGATGGATCTCGCCCGAACTCAGCCTGTCCAGATCCAGCAGATCGTTGATCAGCAGGACGAGACGGTCGCAATTCCTGTCCGCAAGCGAAACCAGCGTGGCCGTTTCGGCCGAAAGATTTCCTCCTGCACCGGCCCCGATCAGACTTAGCGCACCCTTGATCGAGGTCAGCGGCGTTCTCAATTCGTGACTGACGGTGGAAACGAATTCGGCCTTGGCCCTGTCGGCCACCTTGCGTTCGGTGATGTCGCGATAGATGGCCAGAAACCGGGGTTTGGCCCCCTTCGGCTGAACCAGATGCAGGAAGGCCTCGATCACCCGCCCGTCCCTGTCCGTCAGTTCATAGGACAGGCTGCGCGCGGGGCCTCGCGCCAGGGTCGCGCATCGCTGGCGGAGCTCCGCGAAACGGGATTCCGAGATGAACTCGTCGACCCGGCGGCCGCGCCATTTCAATCCGTCAGCTTCGGCGCGGGCGGCGGCCGCCTCGTTCAGATAGATGAACTCGTAGCTGTCCGGCCAGAACAGATAGACCTCGTCCTGGCTCAGGTCGAGCGTCTGGGACAGCAGCATGGCTTCGTCCTGTGCCGCCTTCTTGTCCGAAATGTCCCTGATGGTCATCAGAAAGCGGGGGGCGTAGCCCTCGGGATGGATGAGCTGGATGGTAATCTCGCCCGGGACCCAGTTTCCGTCTTCGCGCTGGAAG
>JALTNO010000337.1 GCA_027000645.1 Paracoccaceae bacterium
CGGTGAGGGCCAGTTTTCGGGGTGGGTTAGGTACAGGGTGGAAGGGGCGGCAGGGGGTGCCTGCGGCTTCGGCGGCTCGGGCGGGGCCCGAAATCAGACGCCGCCGGCTGCCGAGGCCCGGCCGATCACCCAGCCGATCAGCGCATAGCGCGCGCCTTTCCCGAGGGCCACGAGGACAAGAAACAGATCCAGGCGAACCCGCAACACGCCGGCGGCGAAGGTCAGCGGGTCTCCGATGATCGGAACCCACGCGAACAACAGCGACCAGACCCCGTAGCGGTTGAACCGGTCGGCGGCCCGGTCCAGCTGCGTCCGCGAGAAGGGGAACCACCTGCGACCCGCCCAGTTCAGCAGCCATCGGCCAAGCGCCCAGTTTACCAGCGCCCCCGCCGTGTTGGCGGCCGTGGCCACGGCGATCAGCAGCAGGGGATCGAAATCGCCCGCCGTCAGGGCCGCCGACAGCATCACCTCGGACGAGAACGGCAGGATCGTTGCGGCAAGGAAGGCGCCTGTCGCGAGGCCGATAAGGGTGGACATGCCGGATGCGGAACTTTCTCTGCTCGGGAATCGGGGCGAGGCGTGGCTACCACGCGGGGCGCATGTTTGCCACGGGCAGGCGGCGCCCGCGTCACTGCCGTTCGATGGCGCGGGAGATGCGTTCGATCCCTTCGTGAATGCGCGCGGCAGGGATGGAGGAGTATCCAAGGCGATAGAAATGCGTCGGAGGAGACGGCCCGAAGAAGAAGGGCGCGCCGGGCTCGATCAGCACGCCTTCGGAATAAAGCGTTTCGGCCAGCCGGGTCGTGTCGATCCGCTCGGGCGCGCGCATCCACAGCGACGACCCGCCATGGGCGCCGCGCCCGGCAATGGTCAGCCCGTGCCTTTCGATGGCCTCTTCCAGCGTCTGGCGGCGTTCGTGCAGTTTTTCCGCCATGCGCCTGATCTGGGCGTCGTAATGGCCGAGCGACAGGAAATAGGCAGCGGTGCGCTGGATGTGCCCGGGCGGGTGGCGCAGGACGCTTGCGCGCAGGGCGCGGGCCTCGCGGATGAAGATCTCGGACCCGACCAGATAGCCCAGCCTCAGCCCCGGAAAGAGCGACTTGGAAAAGCTGCCCACGTAGATCACGCGCCCGTCGTCGTCCAGCGACTTCAGGGCGGGGGTGGGCGCGCGCAGATAGGCCATCTCGAATTCATAGTCGTCCTCGACGATCATGGCGCCGATTTCGCGGGCCCGTTTCAGCAGGGCGTGACGCCGCGCAACCGGCATGGTGGCCGAGGTGGGGCTCTGATGGCTGGGGGTGGTGAAGATCACGTCCGTGTCGGCGGGGATCGCTTGCGGCGGCAACCCGTCCGAATCGACCGGAACCGGGGCAAGCTGGCAGCGCGCCTGTACCAGCAGATCGCGCAGGGAATAGTAGCAAGGATCTTCGATCGCGGCCTTGCGGCGCCGGTTCAGCAGGATCTGCGCGGTCAGCCACAGCGCATTCTGCGCGCCCAGGGTGATGAGGATTTCCTCGGGCCGGGCGGTGATGCCGCGGCGGGGCAGCGTGTGCCGGGCAATGAAATCGACCAGAAGCGGGTCGTCCTCGTCATGATAGTCGGCGGTGAGCGAGGCAAAATCCTTCTGTCCCAGCGCGCGCAGGGCGCACAGCCGCCAGTTGGCATGATCGAACAGCGACGGGTCCGCCTGCCCGTAGATGAAGGGGTGGCGCAGCTCGCTCCAGTTGCCGGGTTTGCGCAGCGTGTTGCCTCCGGTAAACCGGCGGGCCAGAACCCGCGGCCAGTCGATCCGGTCTTCGCGCCGCTTCGGCGGGTCGTATACCGGCGGCACCGGCGCGTTCTCGGAGACGAAATATCCCGACCGCCCGCGCGAGGTGAGATAGTCGTTGGCGACAAGTTCGGTATAGGCCAGCGTCACCGTGATTCGGCTCACCCCCAGATGCCGGGCCAGCCTGCGCGACGAGGGCAGCTTTTCCCCGACATGAAAGCGCCCGGACAGGATCCCTTCGGCGATCATCTGCTGGATCTGCGCCTGCAGCGTGCCTGTTGCGTCCGGATTGAGGAAAAAGGTTTCGACCGAAATCGCCATGATTGCACGATATGCCGGACCCATACCGCGCGCAAACCGGTCATGATATTCCCCGGGCGCCCCCGGTCTCGCAAGAAATGAAAAATCTTGTAGGCATACCGGTGAATTTCTGATATATCTATTTAATCGAATATGTACACCTCTTTGCCGGGCGGCGAGTCCGGCGAAGGGGATGTGCCGATTGTTCGAATGTCTTTGACTTGAAATTCACGAGTGCCCTGCGCTCGCGGTGTCAGGAGGAAACACTGGATGGCTCATATCGTCGTAATGGGGGCCGGCTTGGGCGGTTCGATCATGGCCTACGAGATGCAGGAGCAGCTGCGCCCCGAGGACCGGATCACCGTCATTACCAAGGATCCGATTTATCACTTCGTCCCGTCCAATCCGTGGATCGCGGTCGGTTGGCGCAAGCGCGACAACATATCGATCGATCTGTCGAAGATCATGGCGAAGAAGAAGATCGATTTCAAAGCGGTCCCGGCGAAAAAGGTCCACCCTGATGAAAACCGGGTGGAGCTGGAGGACGGAACCTCTGTCGATTACGATTTTCTCATCATTGCCACCGGACCCGAGCTTGCCTTTGACGAGATCGAGGGGCTTGGCCCTTATGGCGGGCACACGCAGTCGATCTGCCATGTGGATCACGCCGAGAAGGCCCATGTCGCCTTCGAGGAATTCTGCAAGGATCCCAAGCCGATCATCGTTGGCGCGGTTCAGGGGGCGTCGTGCTTCGGCCCGGCCTACGAGTTCACCTTCATCCTCGATACCGAGCTGCGCCGGCGCAAGATCCGCGACAAGGTGCCGATCACCTTCGTCACTGCCGAGCCCTATATCGGTCATCTGGGCCTTGATGGCGTGGGCGACACCAAGGGCCTGCTGGAGTCCGAGATGCGCGATCACCACATCAAGTGGATCACCTCGGCCAAGGTGCAGAAGGTCGAGGAAGGCAGGATGTTCATCGAGGAGATCGCCGAGGACGGATCGGTCAAGGCGGAAAAGGAACTGGATTTCGGTTTCGCCATGATGCTGCCGGCGTTTCGCGGCATCGACGCGGTCATGGGCATCGAGGGTCTGGTGAACCCGCGCGGATTCATCATCGTGGACGAACATCAGCGCAATCCGAAATACCCCAACATCTTCGGCATCGGGGTCTGCGTGGCCATTCCGCCGGTGGGGCCGACCCCGGTCCCCTGCGGCGTGCCCAAGACCGGTTTCATGATCGAATCCATGGTTACCGCGACGGCGCTCAACATCGGCCAGATCCTGCGCGGGCAGGAACCCGACCACCAGGGCAGCTGGAATGCCGTCTGCCTTGCCGATTTCGGCGATTCCGGCGTTGCCTTCGTCGCGCAGCCGCAGATTCCGCCGCGCAACGTCAACTGGGCGTCGTCGGGCAAGTGGGTGCATGTGGCCAAGGTCGGCTTCGAGAAGTATTTCCTGAGCAAGCTGCGCAAGGGAACCTCCGAGCCCTTCTATGAAAAGGCGCTGCTGAAGGTGCTGGGGATCAACAAGTTGACCGAGGTCAAGAGGCTCTGACCCGCACCCGCCAGTGCAAGCCAGTACAGGACCGCCCCCGGGCGGTCCTTTTCTTTGGTCATCATGCCGAAGCCGGCTTGTACAGATAGCCCTTGCGAACGTTTATGATTCGATATAACTAGTTTTATAGTTTAATTGGGAATCATGCGATGTGGGAAACTTTTGCACAGGGCTTTGCCGCGATGGGGTCGGAATCGCGGCTGAAGGTGCTTCGCACGCTGGTGCGTGCGGGGGAACGGGGGCTGAGCGTGGGCGAGATACGGGAACGGACCGGCATTGCGCCGTCTACCCTGGCCCATCACCTCAAGTTCCTCGCCGCCGGCGGGCTGGTGGTTCAGGAAAAGGTCGGCCGGGCGGTGATCAACCGGGCCGACTATGACGCGTTGGAGCAGCTGGCGCGGTTCATTCTGGCCGAATGCTGCGCCGATCAGGAAAAGGGGGCGGCCGAGGATGTCTGAAACGTCAATGAATGAGGGCCGCGTCTGGCGCGGGGTGGCGGACATGCTGAAGACCCCCTGGGCGGCGATGGCTGCATTGCTGCTGGCGGTGGCGCTGCTCGACCCCGGCAACCTTTGGGCGACGGTGGCGTTCGCCGGCCGTGCCCTGGCCAGCACGTCGCGCTATATCCTGTTCGCGGTGCTGCTGCTGGCCTGGCTCAAGGCGACCGGGGCCGAGGTCCTGGTGGCCCGTGCCTTTCAGGGGCACGAACTGCGGATGATCCTGCTGGCCGCGCTTTTCGGCGGGCTGGCGCCCTTCTGTTCGTGTGAGGTGATCCCGTTTGTGGCCGGCCTGCTGGCGCTGGGCGCGCCGCTTTCGGCGGTGATGGCGTTCTGGCTGTCCTCGCCGTTGATTGACCCGCCGACGCTGCTGATCACCGCCGCCGCGCTGGGCTGGCCGTTTGCGGTGGCCAAGGCGCTGGCAGCGGTCGGGCTGGGATTGTTCGGCGGGTTTGCGGTGCGCGCCCTGATGCGGCGCGGGGCATTCGCGGCGCCGCTGAAGGAGTATCGCGCCTGCGGGTGCAGCTGTGGTCCGGCGTCTGGCGGGCGGCCGCTCTGGCGGTTCTGGACCGAGCCGGATCGGCGCGCGGTTTTCCGTGCCGAGTTCCTGCGCAATGCCCTCTTCCTGCTGAAATGGCTGGCCCTGGCCTATGTGCTGGAGGCGCTGCTGGTGCAATACGTGCCGGCCCGGCTGATCGCCGGAATCGTCGGAGGCGAGGGGGCGTTGCCGGTGCTGGCGGCGGCGCTGGTGGGGATGCCCGCCTATCTCAACTCCTATGTCGCACCGGCGATGGTGGCGGGGCTGATGGAACAGGGCATGAGCGCTGGTGCCGGCATGGCCTTCATCGTGTCGGGGGCGGTCAGTTCGGTGCCGGCGATGGCGGCTGTGTGGTCGCTGGTGACCCCTCGGGTCTTTGCAGTCTACCTGTTGCTTGGTCTGACCGGCGCGGTTCTGGCCGGTCTTCTGTTCGGGATCGTGGCCTGACAGGGCCGCGCCGAAAGACGTTGGCCCCGGCGTGTTCGCCGGGGCCTTTTCCGCTTCGTGAGTGGTGGTTGCGTCTGAACGCTGCGGAAACCGTCGTCAGTTGTTCCGGTCAAGCGCGCGCAGGCGCCGGATCAGGCTGGAGGTATCCCACCGGCCTCCGCCCATGTTCTGCACGTCCTTGTAGAACTGATCCACCAGCGCCGTGACCGGAAGCGAGGCGCCGTTTTCATTGGCCGTGGACAGGCAGATACCCAGATCCTTGCGCATCCAGTCCACGGCGAAGCCGAAGTCGAACTTGTCGTCGAGCATGGTTTCATAGCGGTTCGACATCTGCCACGATCCGGCCGCGCCGCCCGAGATCACTTCGACCACGGCCCGGCCATCCAGCCCGGCCTTCTCGGCGAAATGCAGGCCCTCGGCCAGTCCCTGCACCAGGCCGGCGATGCAGATCTGGTTGACCATCTTGGTCAGCTGCCCGGCGCCGCTTTCGCCCAGCCGCTTGATGGAACGCCCATAGGCCTGCATGATCGGTTCGGCCCGGGCATAGGCATCCTCGTCGCCGCCGCACATGATCGACAGCACGCCGTTTTCGGCCCCTGCCTGCCCGCCCGAGATCGGAGCATCGACGAAGGAGACGCCGCGATCCCTGGCCGCGGCGTAGAGTTCACGCGTGACCCTGGCCGAAACCGTGGTGTGATCGACAAACACGGCGCCGGAAGACATGCCCTCGAAGGCGCCGCTTTCGCCGGTACAGACCGCGCGAAGGTCATCGTCATTGCCGACGCAGGACATGACGAATTCCGCTCCCTGCGCGGCGGCGGCCGGTGTCGGCGCCAGCGCCCCGCCGTGTTCGGCCACCCAGGCCTCGGCCCTGGTCGCGGTCCGGTTGTACACCGTGACGTCATGTCCTGCCGCCACCAGGTGGCCTGCCATCGGATAACCCATGACACCGAGGCCGAGAAACGCGACTTTTGCCATCCATCGATCCTTTCGATTTCATGTCCACGGGGCTGCATGTCCGCGCGGCCGGCTGTGAAACGTCAAGATTCCCCGCCCGGTTCGAGTGCTGCGGAGATTTGGTTAGGAAAACTAACCAAACGCAAGCGGCTCGCGCAAGGAAAGTTTTGCCTGGCCGAGCAGGCGACCGGTCGGGGTGGGGGCTCTGCCCCCACACCCCCGGAGTATTTTCGGCAAGGTGAAGGATTGTTGCCTGTGGCCGTCAGGTTCCCCTGCGAATCGTCGTGGCACCGGGTCGGCCCGGAACCGGGAAGCGTCTGGGTGGATAAGACCGGAAGGCCCGTCCGGCCTTGATGAAGGCGGGCAGCAGGTCGCGCGAGTTGCTGCCACCAGCCTTTCGGGAGGGGCCCCGCGCATCGGGATGCCAACCGCTGCCCGGAAAACGGTCTTGCCGTCATGTTGCGGGGGCATTGGCGTTCTTCTTTCAGGCATCGGGCACGTAAAGCTGGGCATAGGCGGCGCGGACGGCCTCGGTCACCTCGTCCCGTCGGCGCTCGATATGCTTGCGCATGGACGAAGCGGCGGCATCGGCATTGCGGGAAGCGAGCGAGTCGAGGATGCGCCGGTGCGCGGCGACAGGATCGCGTTGCGGTACCGCTCCGGATTGCATCCGGCGCAGGTCGATCATGCGCACGTAACGGATGCGGTCGTTGAGATTGTCCAGCAGCCGGATCAGTTCGGCGTTGCCCGAAAGGGCGGTCAGCCGCCGGTGGAAGTCTTCGTCCAGCTCGAGCATCCGCGCGACGTCGGTTTGCGGTCCGTAGTCGGGGGCGATCATGTCGAGCCAGTTCCGCAGCTCTTCGATCTGCGTGGTCGTGGCATGTGCGCAGGCAAGGCGGACGGCTTCGCATTCGATGGCGACGCGGGCCTGGTAGAGGTCGAGCACGCGCGCCGGGTCGAGCGGCCGACAGAAGAAGCCGCGGCCGCTTCGGAAGGTCAGGAAGCCCTCGGCCACCAGCCGGTTGAGCGCTTCGCGGATGGGCGTCCGGCTGGCATGGAGTTGAGCGGCGAGCGCGCTTTCGTTGATACGGGCGTCGGGTTTGAAGGCGAAATCGGCCGCCATTCTGCGCAATGTCTCGTACAGGCGATCGACGTTGCTTTCGGCAGTGGACATGATCGTTTTTCCGATGCGTTTTCCCGATGCTTCGCGACCCCGGCCCGGAGTGCGACAAGACGACCATACGCAAGGATTGACAGGGGAACAAGATTACATGCAAGGCTGTATGCAATTTTGCATGCGGTAAGGAGCGGCAGGATGGACAACCGGATGAACGGCGCCGAGGCGATGGTGCGCATGTTGCAGGCGCATGGCGTGAAACATGTCTTCGGGCTTTGCGGGGATACGACGTTGCCGTTCTACGATGCGATGCGGCAGCTCGACCACGGGATTACCCATGTGC
Organism: Paracoccaceae bacterium; assembly: GCA_027000645.1. Taxonomy (GTDB): domain Bacteria; phylum Pseudomonadota; class Alphaproteobacteria; order Rhodobacterales; family Rhodobacteraceae; genus Jhaorihella. The sequence goes on from JALTNO010000337.1 coordinate 7,525, forward strand.
TTGTGCGGGATGAACGCTGCGCGACCTACATGGCCGACGGCTATTCGCGGGTGACCGGGCGGCCGGGTGTTGCCGAAGGGCCTTCGGGGGGCGGGGCGACCTACATCCTGCCGGGACTGATCGAGGCGACGGAAAGTTCGTATGCGCTTCTGGCGATTACGACGGATGTGTCGGTCGGATCATACGGAAGGTATCCGTTGACCGAGGTGGATCAGGAGGCGTTGATGCGTCCCCTGACGAAATGGAATACCGTGATCCGCCGCGCCGATCACATTCCGCGCATGGTGCGTGCAGCGTTTCGGGCGATGACCACCGGGCGGGCCGGGGCGGTGCATTTGGGCCTGCCCCATGACGTGCAGAGCGATCCGGTCGGGGCGGGGGACATCTGGGCCGATCCGGAGACGCAGACCTATCCGGCCTATCGCGAGGCGCCCGCGCCGGACGCCGTCGAGGCGGCGGTGGAGGCGATCCTGTCGGCCCGCAGGCCGTTGGTCATATGCGGGGGCGGTGTGGTGATTTCGGGGGCGTGGGAGGCGCTTCGGCGGTTTGCCGAACGGCTCGACATTGCGGTGGCCACTTCGATTTCGGGCCAGGGCGCGCTGGCCGAGACGCATCCGAACTGCCTGGGCGTGGTGGGGTCAAACGGTGGCACCGACGAGACATGGGAGATGATGGAGACGGCCGACCTGGTGGTATTCATGGGATGCCGGGCCGGGTCCACCACGACCGCGCGCTGGGAGGCCCCGAAGCCGGGCACGCGAATCGTGCATTTCGACGTCGATCCCATGGTGATGAATGCCAATTACCGGACGGAGGTGGCGGTGGTGGGCGATCTCAGGTTGTCGCTGGAGAAAGCGAACGCCATTCTGGATGCGCGTGGTCAGGGAGCGGAAACCTTTGGCGGCGCGGCGGCGGTGGCCGAGCGCAAGCGGCGCAAGTTCGCGGCCTTCGCGCGGCTTGCGGCCAGCGACGAAGTGCCCATCCGACCCGAGCGGGTGATCGCGGCGCTGATGAAGGTCCTGCCCGAGGATGCGACGGTGGTGTCCGATCCGGGCACCAGTTGTCCCTATTTCTCAGCCTATTATCAACTGCCGCGGCCGGGGCGGCATTTCATCACCAATCGGGCGCATGGCGCACTGGGCTATGCCTTGTCGGCCGCGCTGGGCGCGTGGTTCGGGCGACCCGGGTCCAAGGTCGTGGGGCTCATGGGGGATGGATCCTTCGGTTTCACCTGCGGCGAGCTGGAAACGGTGGTGCGGTGCCGGGCTCCGATCACCTATGTCGTCTTTTCCAATGCCAGCTTCGGCTGGATCAAGGCCAGCCAGGCGGCGGACAGGGGCGGGCGATATCACAACGTGGATTTCGATCGGACCGACCATGCGGCGGTGGCCTCGGCCTTCGGGGTGAAATCATGGCGGGTGGAGGATCCGGAGGAACTCGAAACCGTTCTGGGCAAGGCGGTGGTGCATGATGGCCCGACGCTTGTGGACGTGGTGGTGCAGCCGCTGGAAGAGGCCCGGGCCCCGGTGCGCAGGTGGATGGGGTGAGGCCGACACGGGCGTTCGGATCGTTCGCGCGATCCGGTCGGGCGAGGGGCTCTGCCCCTCGCGCTCCCCGGGATATTTGCAGCCAGAAAAAGGACCCTCTCAGGTCCGGGCGTTGACCGGAAGGGATCCTTGAAGTTCGTCCTCGATATGGGCGAGGAGGATATCGTCGAAACCGGCATCGGCGCGGAAACCCAGCTCGCTCGCGCGGCGGGTGTCGAAATCGCGTGGCCAGCCGGCGACGATTGCCGCGATCTTCGGGTCGGGTTTGCGGATGATCAACCGGGTCGCCTTTTCCCCGGCGATGCGGCGCAGCGCGTCGATCTGTTCGGCCACGGTGGCCGAGACACCGGGCATGTTGAGTGCGCGTCGGGGGCCGAGGCGGGCAAGGTCGAGATCTGCGGCGTGGTGGATGAAGCCGACTGCGGCACGGGGGCTGGCGAACCAGTGACGGGTCGTTTCGGGGACCGGCAGCTCGGCCTCCTGCCCGATCAGGGGTTCGCGCAGGATGTTGGAAAAGAACCCTGACGCGGCGAGGTTGGGTTTGCCCGGGCGGATGCAGATCGTCGGCAGCCGCAGGCTGATGCCGTCGAGGAAGCCGCGGCGGGAATAGTCCGAGATCATCAATTCCCCCATCACCTTCTGGGTGCCGTAGCTGGTCAGCGGGGCGGCGAGAAAGTCGTCGCCGATCCGGTCGGGAAAGGGTGCGCCGAACACGGCGATGGTGGAGGAAAAGATCAGCCGCGGGTGGTAGGGGGCGGAGTGCGCTTCGGCGCGGATGGCGTCGAGCAGCGACCGGGTGCCGTCGAGGTTGATGGCGTAGCCCCGTTCGAAGAAATCTTCGGCCCCGGCAGAGGGGAGCGCGGCGAGATGCACGATGACATCCGGGCGATTGGCAACGAGGCGTGCGGCGGTATCGGGGGCGGCGATATCGGCGGCAAGGCGCAACCCGCCGGGGGCGTCGTCCGGGGCGGTTGGGACGAGCGTGTCGGCAAGGTCGAGGGCCGAGACCTCGCGCTCGCCCAGCGATGCGCGTGTTGCGATGCTTTCGGTCAGCTTGCGGCCGATCATGCCCGCCGCACCGGTAATCAGAACGCGCATGATCGGCTCTCCTCCCGCGGTTCCCAAGCCCAGGGTAGTTGCCGCAACCGTGGCGCAGGCTTCGGGCAAAGTCCAGAAGGAGGGCGCGGGGTGCATTCGCCCCGTCCCAACCGGTTTCGCCAACCGGTTTCGGGGCGCGGGCACGATGCCGGGGCGCGTCGGGTCCCGTGTCGGTCCCGACGCGCCCCGGCGGGTGTTCAGCTGTGGATTGCGCCGTCGCCGCAGGCAAGCGCCGCTTCGCGCACCGCCTCCGAGAAGGTCGGGTGGGCATGACAGGTCAGCGCCAGGTCTTCGGCAGCGGCGCCAAATTCCATCGCCACGCAGATTTCGTGGATCATTTCGCCGGCGGCCGGGCCGATCAGGTGGGCGCCCAGGATGCGGTCGGTTTCCCTGTCGGCAAGGATCTTGACGAAGCCCTCGGAGGCGAGGCTGGCCTTGGCCCGGCCGTTGCCCATGAACATGAACTTGCCGGTCTTGTAGGCGCGGCCCTGCGCCTTCAGGCTTTCCTCGGTTTCGCCGACGCTGGCCACTTCGGGGGCGGTGTAGATCACGCCCGGAATCACGCCGTAATTGACGTGCCCGTGCCGGCCTGCGATCCGTTCGGCCACGGCGATCCCCTCTTCTTCCGCCTTGTGGGCCAGCATCGGCCCCGGCACCGCATCGCCGATGGCGAAGATGCCGGGGACCGAGGTTTGCCAGCCCGCGTCGATGGCGATCTGGCCGCGTTCGGTCATCTTGATTCCCAGTGCGTCGAGCCCCAGCCCGTCGGTGAAGGGTTTGCGCCCGGTGGCGACGAGAACGCAATCGGCCTCTTGCGTGTGTTCGCTGTCGTTCTTGCGCAGCTTCCAGGTGACACTGGCCTTGCCTTTTGCGACCGAACAGCCCTGGACCGCGGCGCCCATGACGAACTTGATGCCCTGTTTCCTGAGAATGCGCTGGAAGGTCTTTTGCACCTCACCGTCCATGCCCGGGGTGATGGTGTCGAGATATTCGATCACCGTCACCTCGGTCCCGAGGCGGTTGTAGACGCTGCCCAGTTCCAGCCCGATCACGCCGGCGCCGATCACGATCATCCTTTTCGGGATCTTGCTCAGCTCAAGCGCGCCGGTCGAGGTGACCACGGTCTTTTCGTCCACCTCGACACCGGGCAGCGTGGCCGGTTCCGAGCCGGTGGCAATGACGATGTTCCTTGCGCCGTGTTCCTCTTCGCCGACCCTGACCCGGCCCGGTGCGGGAATCGTACCCCAGCCCTTGAGCCAGTCGATCTTGTTCTTCTTGAACAGGTATTCGATGCCCTTCGTGTTCTGGCCGATCACCTCGTCCTTGAAGGCCAGCATCTGTTTCCAGTCCACCCCGGGCGTCTTTCCCTTCAGCCCCATCCGGGCAAAGTTGTGCCGAGCCTCGTGCAGCTGGTGGGTGGCGTGAAGCAGCGCCTTGGAGGGGATGCAGCCCACGTTCAGGCAGGTGCCGCCGAGGGTGTCGCGGCCCTCGACGCAGGCGGTTTTCAGGCCAAGCTGAGCGCAGCGGATGGCGCAGACATAGCCGCCCGGTCCGCCGCCGATGATGATCACGTCATATTGGGCCATTTCGGTCTCCTGTTTGGGTGGGGTGGGGGCGCTGCCCCCGTCCCGGCATGGCGCCGGGACTCCCCCGGAGTATTTTCGGCAAGATGAAGAGCCACCTCGTCCGCGCGGTCACAGGTCCATCAGCAGGCGGCGGGGATCTTCGAGCAGTTCCTTGACGCGGACGAGGAAGGTGACCGCGCCCTTGCCGTCCACGATCCGGTGGTCGTAGCTGAGCGCCAGATACATCATCGGGCGGATCACGATCTCGCCACCCACCACGACGGGGCGATCCTGGATCTTGTGCATGCCCAGGATGCCCGATTGCGGCGGGTTGAGGATTGGTGAGGACATCAGCGATCCGTAGACGCCGCCATTGGAGATGGTGAAGGTGCCGCCCTGCATTTCGGCCATGCTGAGCTTGCCCTCGCGGGCGCGTTTGCCCTTTTCGGCGATTTCCTTTTCGATCTCGGCAAAGGATTTCGTGTCGACGTCCCGGATCACCGGCACCACCAGGCCCTGCGGCGTGCCGGTGGCGATGCCCATGTGCACGAAGTTCTTGTAGACGATGTCGGTGCCGTCGATTTCGGCGTTTACCTCGGGGATTTCCTTCAGCGCGTGGCAGCAGGCCTTGGTGAAGAAGGACATGAAACCGAGGCGGACCCCGTGCTTTTTCTCGAACGCTTCCTTGTAGGTCTTGCGCAGCTGCATCACCGCGGACATGTCCACCTCGTTATAGGTGGTCAGGATGGCGGCGGTGTTCTGCGCATCCTTGAGCCGGCGGGCGATGGTCTGGCGCAGGCGGGTCATGCGCACGCGTTCCTCGCGGGCGGCGTCCTCGGCCGGGACCGGGGCGCGCGGAGTCGGGGCCGGCGCGGCCGGTGCCTGCGGGGTCGCGGCGGGGGTGGTCGCGGCGGAGGCGACGGCGCGGGCGACATCCTCTTTCATGATCCGGCCGTCGCGGCCGGTTCCGGTGATGGCGTCCGGCGAAAGCCCGGCCTCGGCCATGGCCTTGCGGGCCGAGGGGGCGTGTTCGATGTCGCGCGCGGTGCCGCCGTCCGTCTGCGGGGCCGTGGCCGGTGCCGGCGCGGCCGGGGCGGGGCTGGCCGTTGCGGTCGTGCCCGAGGTCGCGATCACGGCGAGTTTCCCGCCCGGCTGAACGGTCGCGCCTTCGGGGGCGAGGATCTCGGTCAGCACTCCGGCGGCCGGGCTGGGCACCTCGACGGAAACCTTGTCGGTTTCCAACTCGCACAGCATTTCATCCTGCGCGACCGCTTCACCCACCTGTTTGAACCACGAGCTGACGGTGGCTTCGGTCACGGATTCGCCCAGTGCCGGCACCGGAACGTCGATCGTCGCGGCGGCGGCGGCCGCGGGCGGGGCGGCTTCGGGGGCCGGCGCCGTTTCGGCATCGGCCTTGACGGCGCCCTCGACGATGGTGGCAAGCAGGGCGTCCACGCCGACGGTCGTTCCTTCGGGGGCGACGATCTCGCCCAGGGTTCCGGCTGCCGGGCTGGGCACCTCGACCGTCACCTTGTCGGTTTCCAGTTCGCACAGCATCTCGTCCACCGCGACCGTGTCGCCGGGTTTCTTGAACCACGTGGCGACCGTGGCCTCGGTCACGGATTCGCCCAGGGCGGGCACTCGAACTTCGATGGTCATGTCACCTGTTTCCTTCGATGGTCAGCGCCTCGTTCACGAGCGCGTCCTGTTGTGCCTTGTGCTGGCTGGCCAGCCCGGTGGCCGGCGAGGCTGAAGTGGCCCGGCCGACATATGCGGGGCGTTGATGCCGGGCGCCGATGCGGTTCAGGACCCATTCGAGATTTGGCTCGATAAAGCTCCACGCGCCCTGGTTCTTGGGCTCTTCCTGGCACCAGATCATCTCGGCATCCTTGAAGCGGCCGAGCTCCTTGACCAGGCTGAGCGCCGGGAACGGGTAGAACTGTTCGATGCGCAGCAGATAGATGTCGTCGATGCCGCGGGCATCGCGTTCGGCCAGGAGGTCGTAATAGACCTTGCCCGAACACATCACTACCCGCCGGATCTTCTCGTCCGGGGCAAGGGTGATTTCGGACCGTCCTTTCTGCGCGTCGTCCCACAGCACCCGGTGGAAGCTGGACCCGGTGGTGAAATCCCCGGCGTCGCTGACCGCCAGCTTGTGGCGCAGCAGCGATTTCGGGGTCATCAGGATCAGCGGCTTGCGGAACGAACGGTGCAGCTGCCGGCGCAGGATATGGAAATAGTTGGCCGGCGTCGTGCAGTTGGCCACGATCCAGTTGTCCTGCCCGCACATCTGCAGGAAGCGTTCCAGCCGGGCCGAGGAATGTTCGGGCCCCTGGCCCTCGAACCCGTGCGGCAACAGGCAGACCAGCCCCGACATGCGCAGCCACTTGCTTTCGCCCGAGCTGATGAACTGGTCGAACATGATCTGGGCGCCGTTGGCGAAGTCGCCGAACTGGGCCTCCCACAGGGTCAGCGCGTTGGGCTCGGCCAGCGAATAGCCGTATTCGAAGCCCAGCACGGCATATTCCGACAGCGCCGAATCGATCACCTCGTACTGGGCCTGCCCCTCGCGGATGTGGTTGAGCGGGTAGTAGCGGTCCTCGGTTTCCTGATCGACGAAGGCGGAGTGGCGCTGGCTGAAGGTGCCGCGGGTCGAATCCTCGCCCGAGAGCCGCACCGGATAACCTTCGACCAGCAGCGACCCGAAAGCCAGGGCTTCGCCGGTGGACCAGTCGAACCCCTTGCCGGTCTCGAACATCTCCTTCTTGGCTTCGAGCAGCCGCCCCACGGTACGGTGCAGGTTGAAACCCTCGGGGACGTGGGTCAGGGCCTTGCCGATCTCGGCCATGGTTTCGGGCGCGATCGCGGTTTCGCCGCGCACATATTCGTCGCCATGACGGTCAAGATGCGACCAGCGCCCGTCAAGCCAGTCGGCCTTGTTGGGCTTGTAGTCCTTGGCGGCCTCGAACTCCTCGTTCAGATGGGCCTGGAAGGCGGCCTTCATGTCCTCGATTTCGCCCTCGGGGATCAGCCCGTCCTTGACCAGCCGCTCGGTATAGAGCTGCAGCGTGGTCTTGTGGCGCTTGATCCGCTTGTACATCAGCGGGTTGGTGAACATGGGCTCGTCGCCCTCGTTGTGACCGAACCGGCGATAGCAGAAGATGTCGATCACCACGTCCTTGTGGAACTTCTGGCGGAACTCGGTGGCGACCTTGGCGGCATGCACGACCGCCTCGGGGTCGTCGCCGTTGACGTGGAAGATCGGCGCTTCGACCACCAGCGCATTGTCGGTCGGATAGGGTGACGAGCGCGAGAAATGCGGTGCGGTGGTGAACCCGATCTGGTTGTTGATCACGATATGCATGGTGCCGCCGGTGCGGTGCCCGCGCAGCCCCGACAGCGCGAAACACTCGGCCACCACGCCCTGGCCGGCAAAGGCCGCGTCGCCATGCAGCAGAACCGGAAGCACGGCGACACGTTCCTTGTCGTTGCGCTGATCCTGCTTGGCGCGCGCCTTGCCCAGAACGACGGGGTTCACCGCCTCCAGATGCGAGGGGTTGGCGGTGAGCGACAGATGCACCCTGTTGCCGTCGAACTCGCGGTCCGACGAGGCCCCGAGGTGGTATTTCACATCGCCCGACCCGTCCACGTCCTCGGGCTTGAAGCTGCCGCCCTGGAATTCGTTGAAGATGGCGCGGTACGGCTTGCCCATCACGTTGGCCAGCACCGAGAGCCGCCCGCGGTGGGGCATCCCGATGACGATTTCCTTCACCCCCAGCGCGCCGCCGCGCTTGATGATCTGTTCCATCGCCGGGATCAGCGCCTCGCCGCCGTCGAGGCCGAAGCGCTTGGTGCCCATGTACTTGACATGCAGGAACTTCTCGAAGCCCTCGGCCTCGACCAGCTTGTTGAGGATCGCCCGCCGGCCGCGCCGGGTGAAGGTGATCTCCTTGCCGTAGCCCTCGATCCGCTCTTTCAGCCAGGCCGACTGCTCGGGGTCGGAAATGTGCATGTACTGGAGCGCGAAGGTGCCGCAATAGGTGCGCTTCACGATGTCGAGGATCTGCCGCAAGGTGGCGATCTGCAGGCCCAGCACGTTGTCGATGAAGATCGGCCGGTCCATGTCGGCCTCGGTAAAGCCGTAGGTCTTCGGGTCCAGCTCGGGGTGCGGGGTCTTGCTGCGCATTCCCAGGGGATCGACATCGGCGATCAGGTGCCCCCGGATCCGGTAGGCGCGGATCAGCATCAGGGCCCGGATCGAATCCAGAACCGCGCGCTGGATCTGGGTATCGGTGATCTCGACCCCCTTCTCGGAGGCCTTGGCGGCGATCTTCTTCCCGGCGGCGCTGGCCTCCTGCGGGGCGGGCCATTCGCCGGTCAGCGCGCCGGTCAGGTCGTCGGCCGGTTGCGGCGGCCAGTCGGTTCGCGCCCAGGACGGCCCCTTTGCCTCGGCCTTCACGTCCTGTTCGGGATCGCCCAGCTGGCGGAAGAATTCGGCCCATGCCTCGTCCACCGCGTTCGGGTCGGCCGCGTAGCGGGCGTAGAGCTGTTCGAGGTATTCCGCATTCTGTCCCTGCATGAAGGACGACGCATGAAACATCTTGTTCGGGGATTGCTCGGTCATTGTGGCACCTCGGGCGCGGTTCGAACCTCTAGATAGGGCGCGCCGGGCGGGATCAAGGTCCCGCCGGGCGTAATCGGGCTCATCCCTTGATCGCTTCCAGGACCGCCTCGCCCAGTTTCGCCGGGCTTTCGGCCACGACGATACCGGCCGTGCGCATGGCCTCGATCTTGTCCTCGGCACCGCCCTTGCCGCCGGACACGATGGCGCCGGCGTGCCCCATGCGCCGGCCCGGAGGCGCCGTGCGTCCGGCGATGAAACCGGCGACCGGCTTGGAGCGGCCCTTCTTCGCCTCGTCGCGCAGGAACTGGGCGGCCTCTTCCTCGGCGTTGCCGCCGATTTCGCCGATCATGATGATCGACTCGGTTTCGTCATCGGCCAGGAACCATTCCAGCACGTCGATGAACTCGGTCCCCTTGATCGGGTCGCCGCCGATGCCGACACAGGTGCTCTGCCCCAGCCCCACATCGGTGGTCTGCTTGACCGCCTCGTAGGTCAGCGTGCCCGAGCGCGAGACCACCCCGACCGAGCCGCGCTTGTGGATATGGCCGGGCATGATCCCGATCTTGCAGGCGTCGGGCGTGATCACACCGGGGCAGTTCGGCCCGATCAGGATCGAGCTGCTGTCCATCAGCGCGCGCTTGACCTTCATCATGTCCAGCACCGGGATGCCTTCGGTGATGCAGACAATCAGCTCCATCCCGGCGTCGATCGCCTCGAGGATGGAATCGGCGGCGAAGGGCGGGGGCACGTAGATCACGCTGGCGTTGGCCTCCGTTGCGGCCCTGGCCTCGTGCACCGAGTTGAAGACCGGCAGGCCCAGATGCGTCTGGCCGCCCTTGCCGGGGGTCACGCCGCCCACCATCCTGGTGCCGTAGGCGATGGCCTGTTCCGAGTGAAAGGTGCCCTGACTGCCGGTAAAGCCCTGGCAGATGACCTTGGTGTTCTCATTGACGAGGACTGCCATTTGGCGTTCTCCTTGAAATTCCTGTGTGCGAAAGGTCGGGCGGCCGCCGCCCGACACGGATCAGCCCTTGACGGCCTTGACGATCTTCTGCGCGGCGTCGTCCAGATCGTCCGCGGCGATCACGTTCAGGCCGGAGTCGTTGATGATCTCCTTGCCCTTCTCGACATTGGTGCCTTCGAGGCGGACAACCAGCGGCACTTTCAGCCCGACTTCCCTGACGGCGGCAACGACGCCTTCGGCGATCACGTCGCAGCGCATGATGCCGCCGAAGATGTTGACCAGGATCCCCTTCACGTTCGGGTCCGAGGTGATGATCTTGAACGCTTCGGTCACCTTCTCGCGGGTTGCGCCGCCGCCCACGTCGAGGAAGTTCGCGGGTTCGGCGCCGTAAAGCTTGATGATGTCCATCGTCGCCATTGCCAGCCCGGCACCGTTCACCATGCAGCCGATCTCCCCATCCAGCGCGATGTAGTTGAGATCGTATTTCGACGCTTCCAGCTCCTTGGGATCTTCCTCGGATTCGTCGCGCAACTCGGCAATCTCCGGGTGACGGTAAAGCGCATTGCCGTCAAAGCCCAGCTTCGCATCCAGAACCTTGAGGTCGCCCTCGTCAGTCACGATCAGCGGGTTGATCTCCAGCAGCTCCATGTCCTTTTCGGTAAAGGCCCTGTAAAGCAGGCCCATGAGCTGCACGCACTGCTTGATCTGGGCCCCTTCCAGCCCCAGCGCAAAGGCGATGCGGCGGCCGTGGAACGGCTGATAGCCGGTGGCCGGATCGACCGCGAAGGACAGGATCTTCTCGGGCGTGCTTGCCGCGACCTCCTCGATGTCCATGCCGCCTTCGGTGGAGCAGACGAAGGAGATGCGCGAGCTCTGCCGATCGACCAGCAGCGCCAGATACAGCTCGCGCGCGATGCCCGATCCGGCCTCGATATAGATGCGGTTCACGCGCTTGCCGCCCGGGCCCGTCTGGTGCGTGACCAGCGTGCGGCCCAGCATCTTCTTCGCCTCTTCGGCAGCCTCCTCGACCGACCGGGCCAGGCGCACGCCGCCCGCGTCACCGGCATCGGCTTCCTTGAACCGGCCCTTGCCCCGGCCGCCGGCATGGATCTGCGCCTTGACCACCCAGAGCGGACCGTCCAGTTCGCCCGCCGCCGTCTTCGCGTCCTCGGCTCTCAGGACGATGCGGCCGTCCGATACCGGCGCGCCGTAGCTGCGAAGAAGGGCCTTGGCCTGGTATTCATGGATGTTCATGGAAGTCGTCCCGTCGTCTGACTGCAATTGGAGGCTGTATACGCATGTATGCGCAGCCCGGTTAATCCTTTTTTGCACGAATATCGGAAATTGGCGAGGATTTTAACAGTTTGTGATCACGCCCTCGAAAAGTGTGATCACGAACTGCAAGGTTCACGGGAAACGCTTGATTCGCAGTCGCTTTGCAGACACGAAAGAAGAGGCGAAGAATCGCGCTGTCCGTCCGATCTCCGACCATCCCACGCGGAAATTTCGCAAGACACCACCCTTCGCTCGCGCGGTCGGAACTTTCGCGTCGGCGACGCTCCCCCGGACCATATCGAGGGCAAGTCCCACGCATCCACCCCGGCCGATCGCCAGAGCCAAGATCACTTCTTTTTCTGGCTGCAAATATCCCGGGGAGCGCGAGGGGCAGCGCCCCTCGCCCGGGGCGAGAGGCGCCCCCCGGGTACCGCTGTCAGCCCAGCGCGCTGTCGATGCTCTTGCAGGCCTCGACCAGGCCCTTCACCGCATCCACGGATTTGTCGAACATTTCCTGCTCTTCCTGGGTGAGCCTGATGTTCACGATCTTCTCGATGCCGCCGGCACCGATCACGGTCGGCACGCCGACATACATGCCCTTCACGCCCAGCTCACCATCGCACCAGGCGGCGCAGGGCAGAACCCGCTTCTGGTCCTTCAGGAAGGCCTCGGCCATCTCGATGGCGCTGGTTGCCGGGGCATAGAAGGCCGAGCCGGTCTTCAGCAGGCCGACGATCTCGGCGCCGCCGTCGCGGGTGCGTTGCACGATGGCGTCCAGCTTCTCCTGGGTGGTCCAGCCCATTTCGACCAGGTCGGGCAGGGGGATGCCGGCAACGGTAGAGTAGCGCACCGAAGGCACCATGGTATCGCCGTGGCCGCCCAGCACGAAGGCGGTCACGTCGCGCATCGAGACGCCGAATTCGAGGCTGAGGAAATGGCGGAAACGGGCGCTGTCCAGCACCCCGGCCATGCCGCAGACCTTGTTGTGGGGCAGGCCGGAATATTCGCGCAGCGCCCAGACCATCGCATCGAGCGGGTTGGTGATGCAGATCACGAAGGCGTCGGGGGCATGGTCGCGGATGCCTTCGCCGACCGCCTTCATCACCTTGAGGTTGATGCCCAGCAGGTCGTCGCGGCTCATGCCCGGCTTGCGCGGGACACCGGCGGTGACGATGCAGACATCGGCGCCGGCGATGTCCTCGTAGGACTGGGTGCCCTTGAGAGCGGCGTCGAAGCCCGCGACGGGGCCGGATTCGGCGATGTCGAGCGCCTTGCCCTGGGGAATGCCTTCGGCAATGTCGAACAGCACGATATCGCCGAGTTCCTTCAGCGCGGCAAGGTGGGCGAGCGTGCCGCCGATCTGACCTGCGCCGATCAGCGCGATCTTGGGTCTGGCCATGGATTCGATCTCCGGTCCGGTTGAAATTGGCGGTTTGCTAGTTCGTTACGCCGTGACGCGCAAGGGCTCCGCGCGTGCTGCGCCGCGCTGCGGGCGATTGCGGCGCGGGGGATGTTTCCGCTAAAGCGGTTGAAACGAACGGGTTAGGTGGCTGGCAATGCCGGAACTCACGCCGATGTTTTTCCTCGTCGCGGCGCCGGCGGTAATGTTCGCGGGTGTCTCCAAGGGCGGGTTCGGATCGGGTGCGGCCTTCGCTTCGGCAACGATTCTGGCGCTTGTCCTCGATCCGGGGCAGGCACTGGGCGTGATGTTGCCGCTGCTGATGCTGATCGACGCGGCGACGCTGAAACCCTACTGGCGCAGGTGGAGCTGGCCCGAGGCGAAGGCGATCATCCTTGGAAGCCTTCCGGGTGTGGGGCTGGGGGTTGCGCTGTTCGGCGTGGTGGATGCGGACGCGATCCGACTGCTGATCGGAACGATCGCGGTTCTGTTCGTGATATGGCAGGTCTGGCGCCGCAGCGGGCTGCTGCACCTTTCGGGCCGCCGGCTTCCCGTCTGGGCCGGCATCGTCGCAGGCATGGCCGCCGGCTTTACCAGTTTCGTGAGCCATGCCGGCGGCCCGCCGGCAGCGGTCTACCTGCTTTCGCGGGGATTGAACAAGGCGCGGTACCAAGCGACGACGGTCCTGATATTCTGGGTCATCAATATCGTGAAGTTCGCACCCTACGCGGCACTTGGCATGTTCACCGCGAAAACCGCGCTGGCCGACCTTTTTCTCGCGCCTTTCGCGCTGACCGGAGCATGGCTTGGCGTTCGCGCCCATCGGATCATGCCCGAGCGCGCCTTTTTCGGCCTTGCCTACGTGCTGCTTCTGGTGACCGGCGCCAAACTGATCCGGGACGGCCTGACCTGAGGCTGCGCGGCGCGGGCTCAGGCTTCGACACCGACGGGCCGGGGTGACGGAGCGACGACGGTCTCGAAGGCCTTGCCCGAGGCGATCAGGCAGGTCAACCCGTTCGGCCGGGTGGCGGTGATGGTCCAGCTTCCCGTCGCGACCGAGGCGAAAACCTCGATGACGGCGCCCTGCGCGCCAAGCCCGACGATCCGCAGCGTTTCTCCGTAGGTCGAGGCCAGACGTTCGATCACCGTCGATCGCGGGGCGCAGTTTCGCGGCGCCTCTGCCCGCGCCTGCGCCGTCGCCAGCACCGCCAAGCCGAGGCCCGTCGCCAGTTTCATGAACTTCCGTTTCATCTCCAATCCCCGGATCGACGCCGGCCCGATGGCCGGAGTCTCGGGCGGATCATCCGCCTCCTGCCGAAAAACCCTGTCTGGAAATGGCCCGGAAATGGTTAACGAACCGTTCACGATACTTGCCGCGAAGCCGGGATTCTGCGTTGCGGCGATATTTTTCTTGAATTTTCCGACCAGAAATGCCCCTTTCCGCGCAACAAAATGTCCCGAAGGAGAGAGCCATGGCCGAGAAAACCGCCCCGCGCGCCCGCCCGTACCGCTCGGTGCTTTATATTCCCGGATCGAAGCAGCGGGCGCTGGAAAAGGCCCGCACTCTTACCGTCGATGCCATCATCTTCGACCTGGAAGATGCGGTGGCCGCGGATGAAAAGGAAAACGCGCGGGCAACGCTTGCGGCCATGCTGGAGGAGGGCGGCTATGGCCCGCGCATGAAGATCGTGCGGATCAACGGGCTCGATACGCCATGGGGGCGGGACGACGCCGAGGCGGTGACGCAGATGGACGCGGATGTGGTACTGCTGCCCAAGGTGTCGGGCGCGGCGGATGTGGATGCGCTGGCCGCGATCACCGGCGATCTGCCGATCTGGGCGATGATGGAAACGCCGCGGGGGATGCTGAACGCCGCCGAAATCGCCGCGCACCCGCTGCTGACCGGCATGGTGATGGGCACCAACGACCTGGCCAAGGAGCTGCAGTCACGCTATCGCCCCGACCGGCTGCCGCTGTTGACCGGGCTGGGCCTGTGTCTGATGGCCGCGAAAGCCGAGGGCGTGGTGATCGTTGACGGCGTCTACAACGCCTTCAGGGACAGCGAGGGTCTGGCTGCCGAATGCGAACAGGGGCGTGACATGGGTTTCGACGGCAAGACCCTGATCCACCCGGCCCAGATCGAGGTGGCCAACCGTGTCTTTGCGCCGACTCCGGAAGAAATCGAGCTGGCCCGCCGTCAGATCGAGGCATTCGAACAGGCGCAGGCATCGGGGCAGGGGGTTGCGGTCGTGGATGGCCGGATCGTCGAGAACCTTCACGTGGAAGCGGCGCGCGAGCTCCTTGCCAAGGCGGCGGCAATCGAATCAATACTGGGGTTCTAGTCCATGCCGGACATGAACGGATGCAACCTTGCCTGCAGCCGGGGGCGGGCGGGCACGAGCCCGGGCCGCTTGCGCGATCGGGGCGAGACAAACAGGACGGGTTTTGAAACATGAGCGGATTCGGAGTTCTGATTGCGGGCGTGGCCCTCTGGTGGGTCGCCCATCTATTCAAGCGCCTGGCGCCGAATGCCCGCGCCGCCCTTGGCGAAATGCCGGGCAAGGCGGTCGTGGCGCTGGTGCTGGTGCTGTCCATCTGGCTGATGTCCCGTGGCTTCCGGGCCGCTCCGGTCATCGACCTGTGGTTTCCGCCCGCATGGATGCGCCATGTCAACAACCTGCTGGTTCTGGTCGCCATCTTCATGATGAGCCCGGCCGGCCGCAAGGGGCGGGTCCTGCACGGGATGCGTCACCCGATGCTGACCGGCCTGGCGCTGTGGGCCATCGCCCATCTTCTGGTCAACGGCGACCTGGCGGCGCTGATCCTGTTCGGCGGGCTGCTGGCATGGGTTCCGGTGCAGGTGGCCGCCGTCAACCGCGCCGAACCCGACTGGACGCCGGGCGCACCGGGCACGCTGGGTGCGGACGCGATGTACCTTGTCGCCTCGGCCGTGCTGCTGGCGGTGATCGGCTGGATCCACGGGATGATCGGCCCCTGGCCATTCCCGGGCTGACAGGGAGAGAGAAATGCCGAAAATCTACCGCTTGCTGACCGAGGACGACACTTCGGCCTTTTGCCACAAGGTGTCGTTGGCCCTCTCCAAGGGGTGGGAGCTGCACGGCAGCCCGACCATGGCCTTCGATTCCGCCCGCGGCGTGATGCGCTGCGCGCAGGCCGTGACCAAGGAGGTGGAAGCCCCCTATTCGCCCGACATGAAGCTGGGAGAGCAATGAATGACCAAGACCAATCCTGGCCGCTTCTTCGAGGACTACCGGGTCGGCGAGGTGCTGACCCATGCCGTCCCGCGCTCGGTCACAGGGGGGGAGCGGGCGCTCTACCATGCGCTCTATCCGGCGCGGCATGCCCTGTTTTCCTCGGATGAATTCGCGCGCGGATGCGGACTTCCCGCAAGCCCGCTGGACGATCTGGCGGTCTTTCACCTGGTATTCGGCAAGACCGTGCCGGATGTGTCCTTGAACGCGGTGGCCAATCTCGGCTATGCCGAGGGGCGCTGGCTGCGCCCGGTCCGGCCGGGCGACACGCTGCGCGCGGAATCGGAAGTGATCGGGCTCAAGCAGAATTCGAACGCAAAGACCGGCATCGTCTGGGTGCGCACGCGCGGGCTCAACCAGCGCGGCGAGGTGGTTCTCGAATACTGCCGCTGGGTCATGTTGCGCAAGCGCGACGAAGGGGCCCCCGCCCCGGATCCGGTGGTGCCGGCGCTGGCGGCCGCGGTTCCGGCCGGGCAGCTGGTCATCCCCGAGGGGCTGGACTTCACCGGCTACGATTTCGCCTTGGCCGGAGAGCCGCACCGCTGGGGCGATTACGAGGTGGGTGAAAAGATCGACCACGTGGATGGCGTGACCATCGAAGAGGCCGAACACATGATGGCAACGCGCCTGTGGCAGAACACCGCCAAGGTGCATTTCGATGCCAGCTTGCGGCCCGACGGGCGGCGGTTGATCTATGGCGGGCACGTGATTTCGCTTGCCCGGGCGCTCAGCTTCAACGGCCTTGCCAATGCGCAGATGATCGTGGGACTGAATGCCGGGGCCCATGCCAATCCCTGTTTCGCCGGCGACACGGTGCGGGCATGGTCCGAGGTGCTGGACAAGGCCGACACCCCCGCGCCGGGGGTGGGCGCAATCCGGCTGCGGCTGGTGGCATACAAGGAGAGTTCCCCCTTCGAGCTGCGCGCAGATGACGGCAAGTACCTGCCGGGGGTTCTGCTGGATCTCGACTACTGGGCATTGATGCCGAAGTGACCCCGCGGCGGCGGGCTTTCCCGGTGGCAGGCGGGTATCAGGGTTTCCGCGGCCGCGGGGTCAGCGCCCGGATGGTCTCGCGCACCGCGCGGGGCAGGGTGGTGTCGGCGTCCTCGGGGGCCGCGTCCAGCGCGCTGTCCACGTCCTTGACCAGGATGCCGATGGTGTTGTCCCCTTCGTATCCGTCGCGGGCGAATTCGATCCGCTCGAACCCCGAGGCAAACCAGTTCTGCCCCGAGGACACATGGATCAGCGCCAGCAGTTCCTCCTCGTCCAGGCCCGCATTGTCGGCCCAGTCGAGGACCAGCCGGGTCATGGCGGTATTGGCGGCGGCCAGAAGGTTGTTGAGCACCTTCGCCTGCATGCCGGCGCCAAAGGGGCCCATGCGGTGGAAATGGCGGCCCATGGCCGCAAGCAGGGGCTGCACGGCATTCAGATCCCCCGGCGCGCCGCCCAGCATGAAGGACAGCCGGCGCTCCTGCGCGGCAATCTGAGCGCCCGACATCGGCGCGTCGATCAGCACGATGCGCTCGGGCACGCGCGCGCGCAAGGCGGTCACATAGCGCGGCAACAGGGTCGAGCAGATGATCACGCGTTTCAGACGGGGGGCGGTGGAGACGAAGGCCTGGCGCCCGAAAAGCACCTCTTCGGTCTGGGCAATGTCGCGAACCACGGTGACAAGCGTCTCGAGCCGCTGCGCAAAGGCGGCCGGATCGTTGCTGACATGCGGGGCCAGCGGCCCGTATTCGCGGGCCGGGCGGATGTCGAAGCCTTCCGCATCGAAACCGGCATCGCGCAGCGCCGCCAGCATCGGCGCCCCCATCCGGCCGCAACCGGCAACCCCGATCATTTGACGATATGTTCGTCGCGCACGAACATGTTGGCCCATGCCCGGTCGATCAGCTCCGGTGTCATCTGATAGGGAATACCCTCGAATTCGCAGATCGCGATCATCTGGTCGATCAGGAAACCGGGCTGGTAGTTGGCATAGACGTTGTCGATGGTGGGATACTTGTTCTTGAGCAGGTGAACCAGCGTCGCCTCGTCCAGCGGCATCCCCTTCTTGCGGGCCACCATGGCGAAGATCTTGAGGAAGTTTTCCTGGCTCGGCCCGTCGATCTTGATCTTGAAGAAGATGCGCCGCAGCGCCGCCTGGTCGAAGATCTCGTTGGGGTGGAAGTTGGTGGAAAAGATCACCAGCGTGTCGAAGGGGACCTCGAACTTTTCGCCCGATTGCAGGCTCAGGATATCCTTGCTTTCTTCAAGCGGCACGATCCAGCGGTTGATCAGCGCCTGCGGGGGCTCTTCCTGCCGGCCCAGGTCGTCCACGATGAAGACGCCTCCCGTGGACTTCAACTGCAACGGAGCCTGATAGGTGCGCGCGGTCGGATTGTAGACGAGGTCGAGCATCTTCAGCGACAGCTCGCCCCCGGTGATGACCGTGGGCCGGTCGCACAGCACATAGCGCGTGTCGAACCGCCGGTTGCGCCGCAGGCTGGTCGGATCGTCGCGGGCCTCTTCCGCGGCACTGTGAATGATCGGGTCATAGACGGTGATGACCTGCCCGGCATATTCGATCGCGCGGGGAATGTAGATCCTGTCGCCAAGCGCATCGCGGATCCCGTTCGAGATCGACGACTTGCCGTTTCCGGGCGGGCCGTACATCAGGATCGAACGGCCGGCGCTGATCGCAGGACCGAGATGGTCGAGCAGGCTGTCGGGAAGGATCAGGTGCCCCATGGCCCGGATCAGCTGGTCGCGGGTGACCTGGATGTTGCGTATGCTCTGGCGCTTGACCTGTTCGGCATAGACGCTCAGCGGCACCGGCATCGGGCCGTAATATTCCGACTGCGACAGCGCATCCAGAGCCCGGGCCTTGCCGGCATCGGTCAGCTGATAGCCCATCTCGCTGCCGCTGTTGGCATGCAGCGTGCCGGTGGCCTCCAGCAGCTTCTGCTCGCGGGCGAGATCGACCAGTTCCTGCGTGACCGGGATCGGGAGGCAGATCGCCTCGGCAATGGCGCTGACCGTGTCGACGCTCTTGCGGAAGACCGTCTTGAGCATGATGTCCCGCATCATCACCAAGGGCAGCTGCATCTCCGACAGCCGTCGGGGAGCGGGCGGCGCCATCACGGTGGTCGTCTGCATGTTCATGGGTTGGAATTTCCCCCTGTCACCGCATGCCGGTTTCGATCAGGCGGCAGGATGGCCCGGGATTGTGGCACCATCTTGGCAGGGGCGGGGCGCGGCGATGGGATTCGGGCCGGATCGTGCGCGCTCAGCGGCCATAAATCGCGCCCAGAATCAGGTAGAGCGCCAGCGTGCCGCCCAGCGAGAAGCCCATCGGGAACTTCCATCCCATGTTCCAGCTTTTCCAGTCCGGGGCCACGCGACGCAGGGCGGTGAACTTGGCGATCCGATGAGTGGCGAAGGCGGCCAGGAGGTTGGCGGCGAAGATCGCAAGCAGCAGCCGCAGGTCGCCGGGCGCGACGAAGGGCGCGGCGGCGGCAATGAACTTGGCGTCGCCCGCCCCCATCGCCCCGCCCATGTTGAGCAGGATACCCAGAACGAGAACAACGACCATCTGCACCAGCCTTTGCCCGTAGACCGGCAGGGGAAGGACGATCAGCCCGATCACGAGAAAGACCGCCGCGAGCGCAAGGACCGCCTGGTTGGTGATCCGCATCTCGCGCAGGTCCGTGAACGCCACATAGAAGCACAGGGGCAGGACGAAGGGCAGGAACCACAATGCCGCCGTCGCAGAAATGCTCATGGCGTCAGGAGGTCTCGAGCGCCCGCAACGAGCGAACCGCCTCTTCGAAATGCTGCGGATGGGTGTCGATCGCTTCCTGCAGCAGGCCCTTGGCGATCCGGGTGTCACCCTGTTTCACCGCGGTGAGCGCGAGGGTATAAAGAAGCTGCGCGCGTTCGGTCTGCTCCATCGGGATGACCGGCAGGGAATAGTTGCGCTGGGCTCCGCGAGCCAGCACGAGGTTGTTCTTGGCGGTGAACAGGGTCGGATCCTGCCGTATGGCGTCGCCGAAAAGGCGCTCGGCCGCAGCATAGTCGCCGCGGGTCAGTTTGGAATAGCCCCAGTTGTTGAGAACGCCTGCGGGCCGGGTGGTCAGCCCGACGGCGATCTCGTAGAAACTGTCGGCGCGTTTCCAGTCCTTTTTGGCGTCGGCCACCATGGCCTCCAGCCGGTAGCGCTTGAAGGTTTCATGCGTGGGCGGCACTGAATCCAGAACCGTCTTTGCCCTGTCCCATTCGCCCGCACGGATCAGGGCATCGGCAAGGTCCACCTTGTCGTCTTCGGTGGCGCCCTCCATTTGCGTCACGCGGGTCCAGGCGGCGACCGCCTCGGTGTTGCGCTTGGCGCGAACCAGCGACCTGGCCAGACCGCGCCGAAGGTCGATCCGGTCGGGATACTGCTTGAGCGTGCGGGTGAAGTAGTCGATCGCCTCGTTCGGGTCGGCGACCGTGAGCATGACGTCGCTCAGGTCGCTTTCATCGATGACATTGATGTCCTGGAAGGCACGTTCGACCGCAGCGTCAGTCTTCTTTTCGGCGCAGGCTGAAACCGTCAGCCCGCCTGCCAGCAGGGTGGCAATCAGGATGGGGTGGCGCATGTCTTGCGTCCTTTACTGCTCTTGCCTCGATCGTGGTGTCTTGCGGATCCGGTAGTCGCCGGCGCCCCGCCGCACCAATCTGTAGTCTTCTTTTATTGGCGCATTATTATCAGGATTTTCCGATTTTGCGAGTGCCAGGCGCAAATTGTCCCGGATTGCGTCACTTTCGCCATTGTCCAGCGCGTAGGCCCGGTGAAAGACGGCGCGCGCTTCGATCACGTTGCCCCGCTCCATGAGAACCACCCCCAGGTTGTTCCACGCTTCCGGCCAGTCCGGGGCGTCCTCGACCGCCTTGCGCAACATCCGCTCGGCCTGGCCCAGGCGGCCAAGTCCCAGGTCGGCGCTGCCCATTCCCATCAGGATCTCGGGTGTCATGCCGTGTTGCAGCGCCGCGCGGGTAAAGGCCTCGAGCGCGAGTTCATATTCCCCCGCGGCCATCAGCCTGTGGCCCACCTCCAGCCCGTCCACGGCCGGCTTGTCCGGGTCGATGCCGGGCGCGAAGGGGCCTTGGGACAGGTCGGGCGTGGACGGGGGCAGAGTGCAGGCGGCCACCGCCGCGACCGCGGCGATGGCCAACAGGAATTTTCCGGGTTTTCGGAGCGCAAGGCCGCCCGGAGTGGTCATCTGGTCATTTGCTCATGTTGCCAAGTTCCATGATGCCGCCGACGGAAGGGCCGACAAGGATCACCAGCAGCGGCGGAACCGTCAGCATCATTGTGGCAAGGGTCATCTTGGTTGGCAACTTGTTTGCCGCCTCTTCCGCGCGCATCACCCGCTTGTCGCGCATCTCGCCGGCATAGACCCTCAGCGCCTCGGCGATCGAGGTGCCGAATGTGGCCGACTGGATCATCACGGTGACGAAGGACGACACGTCGGTCACGCCGCACCGGGTGCCCATGTCGCGCAGGACGCGCTCCTTGTCCTTGCCGGCCTTGAGTTCATTGGCCACGATCTCGAATTCGTCGGCAAGGTCGGGGTAGGAGGCGCGGATTTCACGGGCGACACGCACGATCGACTGGTCCAGGGACTGCCCGGCCTCGACGCAGACCAGCATCATGTCCAGCGCATCGGGAAAGCCGCGGGTGATCGCCTCCTTCCGGGCCTCGGCCCGGCGCGTCACCCAGTATTTCGGGAACATGTATCCGGCGGCCCCGGGCCCGACCACATACATGGCCAGCTGCTGGCCGGTGAATTCGGTATCGGCATTCAGAACGAAGACATAGACCAGCCCGGCAACGAGGCCGATCAGCCCCAGCGCGAACTGGGCGAAGTGGAAGAACCGCACCGCGTCGCGGGACTGGTAGCCGGCCTGGGTCAGCTTGAGCTGAATGGCCGTCAGCTCCTCGGCATCCTTCGGTTCGAGGAAGGTCGCGAACTTTTCCAGCTGCTCGTTGCGCCCCGTTTGGCGAAGGCGTTCCTTTTTCGGCGTCCTGGACTTTTCCTTTTCCAGGTTGCGCTGGAGCTTCTTCAACGGGTCCTCGGGCTGATTGAGCAGTATCGGAATGGTCAGAAGCACCATGAACAGGCCGAGGATGCCGACCGCGATCAGCGGGCCGAGGGGGCCGAACTGGCTGGTGAGGAAATCGTTGATGGGGGCGAGAAATTCCATGACCGTTCCCTCAGACCTGGATGTTGGTCAGCCACCGCATCACGAACAGGTTGGCGGTGAGCATGATGCCGACGAAGAAGACCGCCGGGATGAAATAGGGGTGATCCAGGACGTTGTCGTAATAGTTGGGATCGTTCACCAGGATCACGATCAGCGCGACGATCGGAAAGGCGGACAGGAACTTGCCCGACCACTGGGCCTCGGCGGTGATCGCCTTGACCCGGCGGAACAGGCGGAAGCGGGCCCGGATCACCTTGGCCAGACCGGCCAGGATCTCGGCCAGGTTGCCGCCTGACTGCTGCTGGATCGACACCGCGACGGCAAGGAACCGCAGATCCTGCATGTCCAGCCGCTCGGCCATTTCCTTGAGCGCCTCGCCCACGTCCCGGCCATAGGCGCATTCATCGGCGATGACGCCGAATTCGGTCGCCAGCGGATCCTCGGCTTCCTTGGCCACGATCTGGATGGCCGAGGAAAACGGATGCCCCACCCGCAGGCTGCGCACCATCAGTTCCACCGCGTCGGGAAGCTGCTCTTCGAACATGGACATGCGCTTCTTGGCCTTCTGGTTGATCCAGAAATAGACCGCGCCCACCCCGATCACGACCGAGGCCAGCGCCCGCACGCCCAGCTGCGCCTGGGTGCCGATGCTGAGGCCGATGAAGGCCACCGCCGTCAGCCCCGCCATGATCATCACCAGCTGTCGGGGCGAAAAGGCGATCGCGGCCTTCTGCGCCTTTTCCGCCAGCAGCGAATAGAGCGGGATCGAGGTGGATTTCATGTGCTGCTTCATCTCCTTGCGGAGCTGTTCCAGCACCTGTTCCCGCGCTGCGCCGCTGTTGAGCATCTCCAGCCGGCGGTTGACCCGGGAATTGAGGCTGATCGACTTGCCGAAGGCCACCAGATACAGCCCTTCGACGAGAACGAAGACCCCGACGAAGATGAGGCCGTAGACCAGCGGTTCCATACTGATTTCCATGGGAATTCCTCACATCCTTGTCGGTTCGTAGATGGATGGCGGCAGATCATAGCCCCACATGCGGAAGCGTTCCGAATAGTGGCTGCGCACGCCGGTGGCGGTGAAATGGCCGATGATCTTGTTGTCCGGGGTCAGGCCGACCCGCTGATACTTGAAGATTTCCTGCATCGAGATGACATCGCCTTCCATGCCGGTGATCTCGGTGATCGAGGTCATCCGGCGCGACCCGTCCTGCAGGCGGGAGGCCTGCACGATCAGGTTCACGGCGCTGGCGATCTGGGACCGCACGGCCTTGATCGGCATTTCCAGCCCGGCCATGGCGATCATGTTCTCCAGCCGCGAAATCGCGTCGCGCGGGTTGTTGGCGTGGATCGTGGTCATCGAGCCGTCATGGCCGGTATTCATGGCCTGCAGCATGTCGATCACCTCTTCGCCGCGGGTTTCGCCGACGATGATGCGGTCGGGGCGCATCCGCAGCGCGTTCTTGATGCAGTCGCGCGCGGTGACCTCGCCCTTGCCCTCGACATTGGGCGGGCGGGTTTCCATCCGGCCCACATGGACCTGCTGCAGTTGAAGTTCCGCCGTGTCCTCGATGGTCAGGATGCGTTCGGCATTGTCGATGAAGGACGACAGCGCATTCAGCGTCGTCGTCTTGCCCGAGCCGGTGCCGCCCGAGACGATGACGTTCAGCCGGGTGGCCACCGCGGCCTGCAGATAGGCGGCCATTTCCTCGGTGAAGGCGCCGAAGCGGACCAGGTCGTCGATGCTCAGCTTGTCCTTCTTGAACTTGCGGATCGACACCAGAGAACCGTCGATGGCGATCGGCGGCACCATGGCATTGAAGCGCGAGCCGTCCGCCAGCCGGGCGTCCACGTAGGGGTTCGATTCATCGACCCGCCGGCCGACCGCGCTGACGATCTTGTCGATGATGCGCAGCAGGTGCTTTTCGTCCTTGAAGGTGACGTCGGACAGTTCCAGCTTGCCGTTGCGCTCGACGAAGATCTGGTGCGGGCCGTTGACCAGGATGTCGCTGACCGTGTCGTCGCGCAGCAGCGATTCCAGCGGCCCCAGGCCGGTGACCTCGTCGTAAAGTTCGTTGTTCAGCTGCTGGCGGTCCTCGCGGTTGAGGACAATCCCCTTCTGTTCGAGGATCTCGCTGGCGATGGCACTGATCTCGGCCCGCAGCTCTTTCTCCGGAGCGTGTTCCAGCGCCGCGAGATTGAGGTTTTCCAGAAGCTCGCGGTGCAGCTCGATCTTGATTTCGGTCAGGCGCTCCTTGCGCTTGCGCTCGCGTTCAAGCGTCGAGGCCTCGGCCTTGACCTTCGGCGTCATCGGCTTGCGCAGAATGGTATCGGGGCGCTGTTCGGCCGGGGTATTTCCCGCCGCCTTCGCGACCACCGCGGCCGGGGCGGCTTTCGGTTTGCTGGCTGTTGCCTTGCGATATTTCGAAAACACGGGTTGCTGCCTCGACTGGTTGGTTGTTGCGGATCACGCGGCCCTGGCTTCGCCGCGGCCGAGTTCGTGAATGGATCGCGCCAGCTTGGCGATTTCCTTGCGAAGCGGATTTTTCGGAACCGAAGAGGCCAGCGGCAGGCCGTGGTCGTTGCTTTGCTGGACCTGGCGGCCCCCGTCGGGAAGCTGCAGGTCGATGGAAATGCCAAGGCTTTCGCCCATCCGCTTGATGCGGGTCCGGCTGCTCAGATCGGTGAACTTGGGCGCCCGGTTCAGGACGAAGCGCAGCTTGTTGAAGGGAAGGTCCTCGGACTGCAGCGCCCGCTTGAGGCGCAACACGTTCTGTGCCGAGCGCATGTCGAGTTCGATCACCGCGAAATAGACATGCGCCGCCTGCAGAACGGTTTCCGTCCACATGGTAATCGTCTTGGGCATGTCGATCACGACGTAATCGAAATGGGCGCGGGCAAGGTCGATGATGCGCTGCACGTCCTCGGGGGTGATGAAGTCCAGCGGTACCAGCTCGCCCGGCGCGGTGAACACCTGCAGCCGGTCCTGGAAGGTCAGAAGCGCGTGGCCGAACACTTCCTCGTCCATGTTTTCGGTATCGCCCAGCAGTTCCAGAACCGCATCCCGGCGCGGCAGGTCCAGGTAGGTCCCGACCGAGCCGTATTGCAGGTCGAGGTCGATCATGCAGACGCTGGGGTGATCGTCGCCGTCAAGATTGGCCAGCTCCCAGGCGAGGTTCACCGCCAGGGTGGTCGTGCCGGTCCCGCCGGACAGCCCCTGAACCACGATCACGGCGCCTTCCTTGGAACTGCCCGCGCTGAGACTGGCGGTGTTGTGATGGGCCCCGGCGGTTTCCTGCTCCTTGGCGCGCAGCCGTTCGATCGCCTGCGCCAGCTCACCATCGGGAAGCGGGTAGGGGATGAATTCGTCGGCCCCCTTGCGCAGCAGCTGGTGGAGCACGATCGGGCCGACATCCTCGGCGATGAGAATGACCTTAATGCCGCGCGCCTTGGCCTGGGTGATGATCTCGCCCAGCATGACGAGATTGTCCTCGTCCTCGTCATCGATGGCGAGAGCGATGAACTCCAGGGAATTGGCTTCGGGCTGGCTGAAGAAGGCCAGCGACTCGGCAAAGCCCAGATCGCCCCAGCTTTCGCCAAGTGCGGCCTCCATGTCCTCGATGAGAAGGTCGAAATTCTGAACGTCCCGACTGACAGTGCAGGCCAGGATCGGACTGCTGTCTTGTTGTGGCGTTCCGCTGCTCATTGCCCGTTTCCTCGTTGCCAGGTGCCGCCACGCGCGCGTCTGGCCCCCTGTCAGACCGCCACGCACCTGTCGGCCGCGCGACCTGAATCGACCGCGCCAAACCCATGCTGACAATCTGTCCGGCAATGTAGGCGAGAGTGGGGCGAAAAAGCCTCATTAGTTGGGAATCGGGCGACGATCCCCCAAGGAGAACGCCTATTGTGTTGCGCTGATCTTCTGCCGGTCGGAAAGACCGGTCTTGGGAACCGCGCTGTTGACGTATTCGCGATAGACGATCTGGGCGTATTTCCCATCAAGAACAGTGGGATGGCTCTTGACGAAGCCGGTGACCTCGGTGACCGTCCGGCGGTTGCGCCGCTCACGCCCCGGGGTCGGGATCAGCGGCTGCGTCTCGCCGTAGCTCACCACCGCCTCCAGCCGCGAACGGTCGATGCCGCGCGAGGCGAGATAGGACACCACCGCGCGGGCGCGGCGCAGGCCCAGCGCCTTGTTGTAGGCGGTCGAGCCCACGGCATCGGTATGGCCGTAAACACGGAACCGGACTTCGGGGAACTGCCGGATCCAGTCGGCCTGGCGGTCGAGAATGGCGGCAGCTTCGGCGTCGATGACCGCCTTGTCGAAATCGAAATTGATGGTGGTCGGGACCTCTTCGGCGAACCTCTTGGCAAGACTGATCGCGTAATCGCGTTCGCCGGTCTGGACGAGGGTATTGTTCATCGTGGCATTGCCGAACGACCCCATGTCCACTTCGTGTCCGGCCTCGTAACCGCAGGCGGCCAGAGTGAGTGTCAGGCCCAGAGCGGCAATCTTGCTGAACATCTGCCCGTCCTTCCGATCAATCCATCACATAGCCGTAGGAGCCGCTGAAATCCTGCTTGGCGACCTCGCTTGCCCCCTTGCCAAGGCCGCCTCGCTTGCGGCTTGCGACCTTGCCGTAAAGGAACAGCGCGTTTTCGCTTGGCGGCTTGATCCGATCCGTCGGCAGCGCCAGCGCCTCGCCCCGCGTCGGGGTCACCAGGTGGGCGGTGACGATGATCACCAGTTCCGTCTGGGCGCGCTGGTAGTCGGCACTGCGGAACAGCGCGCCCAGCACCGGCACGTCGCCGATCCACGGAAGCTGCGACGCGTTGTCGAGGAAATCGTCCTGGATCAGCCCCGCGATGGCAAAGCTCTCTCCATCTCGCAACTCGACTGTGGTAGATGTTTCACGCTTGGAAAAAGCGTTCAGAGTCAATCCGTTGGCGGTGACGGTGGAGCTCGGGTCGATGGCCGAAACCGAGGCGCGGAGTTCCAGGTTGATGATATCCTCGTCCACCACGCGGGGGATGAAGTTCATCTCGATCCCGAAGGGCTTGTACTCGATCGTGTAGACACCGTTGTCTTGGGCTACCGGAATCGGATACTCGCCGCCGGCAAGGAAGGTGGCTTCCTGACCGGACAGGGCGGAAAGGTTCGGCTCGGCAAGGGTGCGGACCACCCCTTTCTGTTCCAGCGCCTCCAGGAGCAGATTCACCTGCAGCGACCCGGCGTTGAAGCCGAACACCACGGCCCCCGCATTGTCGTTGGCCAACGGGATGTTGCCAAGCTGCGCGTTACCCAGGGAAAGCTGGTTGTTCAGGGTGCCGGTGCCGCCGTTGACGCCGTAGGAGGTGCCGCCCTTGATCCCCCAGGACACGCCAAGCTGTTTGGTCACGGCGCGCTTCATCTCGGCAAAGCGAACCTTGAGCATGACCTGCTGGACGCCGCCAACGGTCATCAGGTTCGAGACCCGCTCGGGCGCGTAGCGCTCGGCGAGATCGAGCGCCCGTTGCAGGCGCGCCTTGCTGGACACGCTGCCAGAAAGAACGATGCCGTCATTGGCGGTGCGAACCTCGATCTTCTCGCCCGGAAGGATCTGGCGGAGGCGCTCCTTGAATTCGGTGATGTCGGGCGCGACCCGGACCTCGACATTGGTGATGAGCTTTCCGCTGGCGTCCAGAAGCGTGAGCGTGGTCAGGCCCGGTGCCTTGCCCAGGACATAGATCGTCCTGTCGGACAACGAGGAGATATCGGCGATGCTGGGATTGGCGATGCTGAGTTCGGCGAAAGGTTCGTCGCTTTCGATCACGACCGCCCGGTTCATGGGCACCTTCAGGACGGATCCCGTGCCGTTCTGGACCACGCGCAGCGTTTCGGCCACCGCGCCAACCGGCGGCGGTGCCCACGTCAGAGCTGCCCCGAGCAGGGCCGCCCCGATCCATCCACAAAGTTTCATCTGGCCTGCCTCTCCGATCACGCCTCGAAAAACGGGTCTTGCCGCCCGATCTTTGCCGCAGTGTGCGCCAGATGGCGCGACATTGCAAGAATCAAGCACTTCCGGGCCGCGGTTGATGTGGACAAGTGGCAACAAGCGAAGGCGGGCCTGCGATCTGCAAGGCCCGCCAGCGTCGTTGATCCGGACAATGTCATGTCAGTTCGTGCAGGGGATCGGGATGTCCACGACCTCGGCCCCGCGGCGGGTTCGGATCGTGCAGACCCTCTTTTCCTTCTTCGCCGGCGGCGGGGCCTTGTCCACGATGCCCAGCAGCTTGCGCTGATCCACTTCGATGGCGGATGCGATCGTGTCGTCCTCGGCCCCCACCAGCGCCAGGCTGAGCCGCCCGGTGGACTGGGCCTGAGCCAGCGCGGCCACCTGCTCGGGCCGGACGGCAACCGTCACCGTCCGGGCGATCGTTGCCTCCTGAAAGTCGGTCCCGGCCGTCTGATCGATGGCGATGAGCCTGACCCCCGCTTCGATCAGGCGGGTGATCTCGCCGCGCGAGCCGCCCGAATCGCGCACCGTTCCGGTCCAGTAGACGTCAACCCTGTCGCCGGGGCGCAGGAAACCCGACACGCCCGATGTCACGTCCACCTTGATGGTGAAGGCCCGCATCCCCCGCTCCAGCCGCGAGGTGATCCCGGCATCTTCCCCCGGCCTGGTCACCTTGGGGGAGAGAATTGCCTCGTCCTTCTCCATGGCGCGAAGGACGACGCGCGGTTTCTCGTTGTCGTTCGGGAAGAGCGCCGCCTTCTCGGTGAAGGCGCCTTCCGGGATGGCATTGACCGGCCATTCCACGGGCCGCACGTCTTCGGGCGAGAGCGTCTCGCCGTAGCGGAGCGGACGGTTGGCCACGAACACCGTCGTGGTTGGCACGGGCGGCCGGGCTTCGGCCCGCTGTCGTGCCAACTCCTGCTGATATGTGGCGATGTACTGCTTGGCCATCATCACTGCTCCGCCCGCAAGGGCAATGCCGACGACCAGCACGATGCCGAATACTGCGCGCATGCCTGAACCTTTCTTCGCTTGCGCCCTGTCGATGATGTTTCGCCGGGCGCGGAGTTTCCCAAGTCGTGATAGCCCGGGAATGTGGCGAAATGAGGGAGAAGCGGTGATCAGGACGGGATTGTTCCCCGGCCGTGGACCGGCCCGGCGGCACCGGGTTCCGTCAGTCGAAATCCCAATCGGACATGTAGGAAACAAGCGAATCGGTCAGCCCGAGGACGCCGTCCGAGATCGTCGTCGAGGCCAGAACGGTCAGTCCCACGACCAGGGCCACAAGGACGACCCAATCGACGGTGACCGCGCCGCGTTCGTCGGAAAGAATCCGTCTGAGTTTGCAAAGTGCAATGGAAATCCGGGGCGACATGCGGGTTTCTCATCCAATAAGAGGTTGTTTCAGCCAGAGGGCCACGCCTTGTCCAAGACGTGGCCCCCAAGACATAGGCGACTTTCGTTGTCAGATGATTAATTCGGGTCCTTGCCCTCGATGAAGGACTGGGTGTCGGCCGACAGGTTCGAGGTGCCGGTCTCGATCGAGTTGTAGGCAGCGGCGGCCAGGGCCACGACAGCGGCGGTCAGCACGACCCAGTCGACCGTCACGGCGCCGTCTTCGTCCTTGCGGAATTTGTTGATGAGCTTCAGCATAGTTTGTCCCTCCAAAGGATATCAGGTTCACACTCAACCCCGCCATCCCCTGGCCCGGCTCTCTCTTCCGGCCCGTCCGGCGTGGTATGGGCATATCTAACGGGCGGTTTCGGGCATCTTTGCGGCATCGTCCGCGAGTGTTGGAAAATTGTTGTGTGGCCTGTGAAATTCTCGCAATCATTTGATTTTCAACAATAATAACGTTGCCTTGATGCAACAGTGAAAAATGGCAGGATGGGAATCGGGCAAAAATCTGGCGCTGTTCCGGGGGCGGGGTCTTTTCCCCGGGCCGGATGCAGGGGGTGGCAGAGGCAAGGAAAAACCGCGCCCTGTTGCCAGGACGCGGTTTCGTCGGTTCAGGTGGGGGATGAACCTTTAGTTCGGGTCCTTGCCCTCGATGAAGGACTGGGTGTCGGCCGACAGGTTCGAGGTGCCGGTCTCGATCGAGTTGTAGGCGGCGGCGGCCAGGGCCACGACAGCAGCGGTCAGCACGACCCAGTCGACCGTCACGGCGCCGTCTTCGTCCTTGCGGAATTTGTTGATGAGCTTCAGCATTGGTTGTCCCTCCAAAGGATCACAAGATTTGTTTTTCCACCCCGGCGGTCGTTGTGAACCTTCTCTCTCTCTTCCGGCCCAACCACCGCGGTATGAGGACATATAGCCAGTGCCCGGTGGCAGGATTTCGACCGAAACAAGGATTTTTCGGAACGGCGGCCGATTCGAGCAGAAAAGTGTTAATGCATTGTAAAATAATGTGAAAAAATGGAGATATCTGCTTTGCCCCGCAAATGAGCGGTGCAGAACTGCGGCAAATCTGGCAAATTTGTCAGATTTTTTCCCGTCCCTCTGGCCGGAAAGCTCCGTCCGGGCGACACTGCTGCAAAAAGGTTCCGAGGCAGGTTCATGTTCAGGTGGTATCGGATTGCCATTCCGGTCGCGGTTTCTGCGGCCCTGTCGGTGCCGGTGGTGGCCGGGCCTCCGCCGCCTTTCCCCGATTTCGAAGCGCGCAGGGTCAGGCCGCCTGCCCCCGGCACTCGCAAGCGCATCACGGTCCAGATCGAGCCGGGCCGGGAAGATGCCGCGGGGCCGCGCACGAAGGACGAGGCGGCACCTGTCGAGACGGACAATGCGACCATCGGGAGCTATCCCGCCTTCTGGGCGCGCATCTCTCCCGCTCTGGAAGCGGCCGGGCCGGGACGTCTGGACGAGGCGCTTTCCGCTCTCGCCGCATCCGGAAAGGTGCGCGTTCCGCGATTGCAGGTGATGCAGCAGATCGCGCGCGAGCGCGGCGTGGCGATTCTGAAGGCGACGATCGGCACCCGCATCTCGCCGGCGCTGGTCCTGGCGGTGGTTGCGGTCGAATCCGCGGGGCAAGCCGATGCGACAAGCTCTGCCGGAGCCGAGGGGTTGATGCAGTTGATGCCGGCGACGGCCGAACGCTTCGGCGTGACCGATACCATGGCAGCCGAGGACAATATCGCGGGCGGGGTGCGCTTCCTCGACCGGCTGATGCAGGAATTCGACGGTGATCCGGTTCTCGTTCTCGCCGCGTATAACGCGGGGGAGGGCGCGGTCCGGTCCTGGCGGGGCGTTCCGCCCTTTCCCGAAACCCGCGATTACGTGCCCCGGGTTCTGGCCGCGTTCAATATTGCCCGCGGCCTGTGCAGAACGCCGCCCGAGCTGATCTCGGACGGCTGCGTTTTCGTAACCATGAAATGATGGCAGGCCGTGGCCCCGAACGCCGGCGGGGCCACGCAGGTCAGACGATCGTGGCTTCGGTTGCGGCGATCATGTCCTCGCGGGAGACACCATCGGCGAGTTCGACGATGTGCAGGCCCTTGTGGGTCACATCCAGCACGCCGAGGTTGGTGATGATCCGGTCCACCACGCCCTTGCCGGTCAGTGGCAGGGTGCATTCGCGCAGCAGCTTGGACTCTCCGTGCTTGTTGGTGTGGTCCATCACCACCACCAC